>JAUILO010000177.1 GCA_030432775.1 Alphaproteobacteria bacterium | reverse complement strand
ATAAAGTTTCTATAAAAGATATTGCAAATTTAAAGCTATCAACCCCTGAATGCCCTGAGCTAGATGAATTCTGATGCGCGCGGTATTGCGCCCATGGAAATCGTTCTGGTTGGTAATAACGATCAACAGGCCGTGGTGCAAATGTACGCAAGACGTCTTGAAGGCGGTGCGAATCTAATGCTCCACTTTATTGATTTATCACAGCAAAAGGCGCTGGAGGTTCAGTTCGTACAATCACAAAAGATGCAGGCCATTGGTCAGCTTGCTGGTGGCATTGCGCATGATTTCAATAATTTGCTGACAGCGATGATCGGTTTTTGTGATCTTCTATTACTACGTCATAAGCCGGGTGATCCGTCTTTTGCCGATATCATGCAGATCAAACAAAACTCTAACCGTGCGTCTAATCTTGTGCGCCAGTTGCTCGCATTTTCCCGGCAGCAAACATTGCGTCCGCGCGTGCATGATATTACCGATATACTTTCTGAGGTCACACATCTTTTGCGCAGGCTTTTGGGCGCGAATATAGAACTGGATCTGGTGCATGGTCAGGATCTGGGGCTTGTGAAGGTTGATGTCGGGCAAATGGAACAGGTGCTGGTTAATCTGGCTGTGAATGCACGTGATGCAATGGAAGATGGCGGAAAGCTCACGATTACAACCAGTGTGTTTTCAAATACACAGGCCATGAAATGTGTGAGTGATGAAATGCCGCCGGGTGAATGGGTGTCCATAGCCGTTAAAGATGAGGGGCATGGTATTGATCCGGATAATGTGACCCGTATTTTCGAACCGTTCTTTACAACCAAAGAAGTCGGGCAGGGAACAGGGCTTGGGCTTGCGACGGTTTACGGTATTATTCGACAGACCGATGGTTATCTTGATGTGAAAAGTCAGATTGACGAGGGCACGACGTTCACGATTTATCTGCCGATTGCCAGCGAATCTGAAGCCGATGTTGATGTCAGTGAAGATGGCGTTGATGAAAATGCCGATCTTACCGGCACGGCGCGTTTGCTTCTGGTCGAGGATGAGGATGCTGTGCGTAAGTTCAGTAGCCGTGCTTTGACCAATAAAGGATATGAGGTTCTTGAGGCTGATTGCGCGGAAAGTGCGCTGACTTTGCTTGAAAAAGAAGATGCCAAGGGTCTGGATCTTTTGATTACTGATGTGATCATGCCCGATATGGATGGTCCGACTCTGGCAGGGAAGATTCGCGAAAAAAATGACAAGCTCAAGATCATTTTTATCTCTGGTTACACCGAAGAAAAGCTCAAAGACCATATGGGTGAGAACATCTGGTTCCTGCCCAAGCCATTTACGCTTAAACAGCTTGCAGGCAAGGTTAAAGAGGTTTTGGATGGCGCGTAATATTACGTTCTGTATATAGTTTTGTTCTTTTTATGTTCTTTTTCCTTTACAGTGAGAACAAAACATGTACTAATATAGATAGTACATCAATCAGTACCTACATAATATTTATCTGCAGGCAATATGCCTATATCGGGTGATCTGATTGCAATCCGCTACAAACTGTGCAAATAAGGAAGGCTATAGTAATGAGTGTTACAAAATTGAAAACGGACAATTCCATGAGCGATAAAAATTCATCTGAAAAACAAAAGGCGCTTGATGCTGCCTTGTCACAGATCGAAAGATCATTCGGTAAAGGGTCTATTATGCGCCTGAATGGCGAACATAGACCTGCCGAGGTCGAGGCCATATCTACCGGTTCTTTAGGGCTTGATATTGGTCTTGGTATTGGCGGCGTGCCACGTGGACGTATCATCGAAATTTATGGTCCTGAAAGCTCCGGTAAAACAACATTGGCACTTCATATTATCGCCGAAGCCCAGAAGAGTGGTGGAACTTGCGCAATTGTTGATGCCGAACATGCCCTTGACCCAGGGTATGCAAAGAAGCTTGGTGTTGATGTTGATAATCTTCTGATATCCCAGCCTGATGCCGGTGAGCAGGCGCTTGAGATTACCGATACACTTGTTCGCTCTGGCGCTCTTGATGTGTTGGTCGTTGATTCTGTGGCTGCGCTAGTGCCAAAGGCCGAACTTGAAGGTGATATGGGCGATTCACATATGGGATTACAGGCACGTTTGATGTCACAGGCTTTGCGTAAATTGACGGGTTCTATTTCAAAATCCCGTACGGTTGTTATTTTTATCAACCAAATTCGCATGAAAATCGGCGTGATGTTTGGTTCGCCTGAGACAACAACAGGTGGTAATGCGCTGAAGTTCTATTCATCTATTCGTATGGATATTCGCCGCATTGGAGCGATTAAGGATAAAGACCAGATTGTGGGCAACCAGACCCGTGTGAAGGTTGTGAAGAACAAGATGGCACCTCCATTCCGCCAGGTTGAGTTTGATATTATGTATGGTGAAGGCATATCTAAAATGGGTGAGCTGATTGATCTTGGCGTACAGGGTAATTTTGTTGAAAAATCCGGCTCATGGTTCTCTTACGGGGAACAGCGCATTGGTCAGGGGCGTGAGAATGCCAAAACCTTTATGCGCGAAAATCCGGATGTAGCGGCAGAGCTTGAAATGAAAATTCGTGCCAATGCCGGACTTGTTGCCGATGCGATGCTAGTTGGCCCCGAGGAAAGCAATGATAGCGAACCTTCATTTGATGAAGATGGCGTGGTTAAAGGCGAAACTCCGAAGGAGGCTTAGCTCTTTGTTCGACGATTAAGGAATATACAGATAACAGGTTTACTGTAGCGGAAAGGGGAGATCTTCGGGTCTCCTCTTTTTTGTTTAACGGATTGCGGCGTATGTTGGCTGTCTTTAATATAGGGGGTGAATGTGCAGTGTTTTGAATAGCAAGTTTTTTGTTTGCACGAAATTTTATTCGAAACTCTATTAATACACAGGTAATGTTCGGGTAATATTCGGTCCGGTTACTGGCGAAGCGGGTGACTGCCGGGGCCGGTTCTTAATGGGCCAGTTCTTAATGGGCTGTGCTTCCGGGGTGTTGGCTTTCCGGGACTGGGGCTTTCTAGGCGGAGTCTTCATAGGCTGGGCTTCATAGGCTAGGGCAGGTGAAGTTTTGCACTAGCCTTTTTCGCGTAATACGCGTTGTTTGCTGCGGTTCCAGTCTTTTTGCTTCATATCTTCGCGCTTGTCGTGCTGTTTCTTACCTTTGGCAAGACCAATCAGTATTTTGGCAAGGCCGTTTTTGTTAAAATAAAGCTTAATCGGAACGATGTTATAGCCTTTTTGGGTCACAGAACCGTTGAGCTTATTAATCTCGCTACGGTGAAGCAGGAGTTTTCTGGCACGGCGGGGGGCGTGCTGCTGTTTGTGGTGGGCTGGTTCATATTCGGGAATGTGGGAGTTATGCATCACAATTTCGTTCCCGGAAGGGGCTACATGGGCTTCGTTGATGCTACAGCGGCCAAGACGTAATGATTTTACTTCTGTTCCGGTAAGCTGGATACCGGCTTCGAATGTATCTTCGATAAAATAATCGTGACGCGCGCGTCTATTCTCTGCCACGACTGCGTCGACAGATAGGAGCCCTTTTCCTTTTTTGCCTTTGCTGTTTTTGTTGCTCATACTCTTATCTGTTTATTGTGCTTGAATTATGCTGCGTCAGATTGCAGAGATGATCGCAGAGTAGCCATTGCTTCGTCAACGACCTTACGGGCGTTTTGTGATGCCGGTAATAGTGGCATACGCACATCTTCTGTACACAGGCCTAATGATGCCAGCGCATATTTAACTGGCTGTGGTGATGTCTCGACAAATAATGAGCTATGCACAGGCATAAGTTTGTTCTGTATAGCTTCAGCTTCGCTGGCTTTACCTTCTTTCCAAAGATTGTGCATTTTCGCGCATAAATCCGGAAGCAAGTTTGATGTAACCGATATACAGCCATGCCCGCCTTGTTTCATGAATTCCGAAATTGTCGGATCTTCACCGGATAATTGACAAAAATCTGTGCCAATCGCCTCTGTTGTTGCCTTCACACGGCTAAGGTCGTTTGTCGCATCCTTAACGCCGATAATGTTCGGTATTTCGGCTAGTCTTGCCATTGTTTCAACACTCATCTCGATCACGCAACGTCCGGGGATATTGTATATGATGATAGGAATATCAACATTTTCCGCAAGATATTTATAATGGGCATAAAGGCCTTCTTGCGTTGGCTTGTTATAGTATGGCGTGACGATCAGTG
>JAUILO010000176.1 GCA_030432775.1 Alphaproteobacteria bacterium | reverse complement strand
TTGGGCAATGATGCGGTTAATGGCCATGTCCTGCAGCCGGTTAAGGATATGATTGTAAGCTGTGCTAAGTCCCATTTTGACGGTACTTTTGTCGAGGTATTCGAGCGCGGCGGCGCTGAATATGACTTGCTTGTGGTGGATCAAGATCCGGATAGATTGCTGGCTTTCAAACGTGATTTACAGGATACTGCCAACAAAGCCATTTTTGGTAAAAGTGTTGGTGAATTCATGGATGATATTGGCGTGCCGGTTGATGAAACAAAATATAACATCAATGCGCGTATGTATGATTTGGATCATAAACGTGGTCAGAAGGCCGGTGCAGGTTTGACTATGGTTGATGTGCAGGTTGATGCAGGTGACAGTTTTATTGATGTGTTCCAGCATCTTGAATCCTCGCGCCGGATTCATGAATATCACGGTGCCGCCTTTATTGAGGCTGGTAATGACGAAAGAGGCATGGCTATTCATCAAATAGGGCATAAAACAATGCATGCCTCGATTGCGCCGCAGAGATCTCTGGATACAGTACGGCCGCACGAACCTTATGCGTGGTCTTTATCCAACTTGCTGAATATTGGTCAGGTCAGCGAAGTGTTCAACAAGCCGGTTGGTTTGATTTATGAGGCGCTTAGTGGCGTAAGTTTACAGCCTGTTTTGAACCGTCAGCAAGCGGTATTCAAGCTTATGGATCATGGTGTTGATCCGCAGGACATTAAAGCCCATATGGGCAGCGAGGAAGAGTTTGATCAATTCGTGAAGGATACTGTTCTGGATGAGGATATCACCACGCTTGATATGGCTGGTCGTGCCTCAACGCGTCCACATGGTCACCCTGAGTTTTTGACGTTTAATCTGGCCGAACAATGGGGGTATGTTCCTGAAAATATCAAGGGAATTGCCGAGGCATGTTTAAAAGTGCAAGCGGCAACGCGTGCAGCCAAAGAGATCAATGATTATAAAACCAACTTCAGAGCAACCAATAGTATAGAGATTTTGCCGGAGCTATATAAACGCGCTGAACCTATTTTGGAAGATGCTGGTAGCAAAGAAAGCGCATTGCAAAACGCGCAATATGTTGATCAAATCACAAGAATATTAAAACATGAAATGTCGGCTGCTGATAAAGCGCCAAATGCACCTGTTGTTATTGCTGCATCCAGCCTTGTTCAAAAGACTTTGCTGGAAGCATCGGATGATTTTCATCAAATGGGGCTGGATCAGCTCGGTGATACAATAGCCAAATATGCCAGAACATATCATTTGGGTCCGCGGGCTATGGATGCGGAAATGGCTTTCACAATATTAAAGACAGAATTACAGAATTTCGCCGATCAATCTCCGGCTGTGGCTTCTGTGAACGTCGCCTCTATGCAAAGTGTTGCTGCACGCCGTTACTCACCAGCCTGATTTCACTCAGGCTGGTTTTCACAATTTATGATTATTGTTATAATTAAGCGGCTATTTTCTGGGCATGTGATAGTGCCTTATCCAGATCGGCAATCAAATCATCGATATGTTCAATACCAACAGAAATACGGATCGCTTCGGGCAGGGCACCTGCCTTGATTTTTTGGTCATCATGCAACTCGGAATGTGTTGTGGATGCCGGATGAATCATTAAGCTTTTTGTATCGCCGATATTGGCAACGTGGCTGAATAGATTAACGCTTTCAACAACATTGATGGCTGATTCATATCCAGCTTTCATGCCGAATGTGAATAAAGAGCTACACATGCCGTTACGGGCATATTTCTGGCCTAGCTCATAATATGGGCTGCTTGGTAGGCCTGAATAATTGACCCAAGCAATTGCAGGGTGGTTTGCCAGATATTCTGCCACTTTTAAGGCGTTTTCGCTATGGCGTTCCATACGTAAGTGAAGCGTTTCAAGACCAAGAAGGGTCAAATATGCGTTCATTGGTTGCTGGTTCATACCCATATCGCGCAGGCCAACAGCGTGGTTGTATACAGCAAGCGGCGCTTCGGCGAAGCTTTCGGCAAAGGTTAGACCATAGCTTGGATCTTCCTTGCCCAGTGCAGGGTATTTATCTTTATGCTTTAACCAGTCAAAACTGCCGCCATCAACCACAATGCCGCCCATGGCCTGACCTTGGCCGCTGAGGTATTTGGTTGTTGAGTGCGTTACAACAGATGCTCCAAAATCAAGCGGGCGTACAAGGTAGGGGCTTGCAACCGTGTTGTCGACAACAAGTGGAATTCCCGCGTCTTCGGCAATGCGTGCCAATGTTTCAATATCGGCGACAACACCTTCGGGGTTTGAAATACTTTCAACAAAAAGAATTTTTGTTTTCTCGTCAATTGAGCGTTTTACCTCATCCCTATCCGATGGTGTTACAAAACGACATTCCCAACCAAAGGCACGGCTGAATGTATCGCGGAACTGGCTTGTTGTGCCGCCATATATTTTGCATGAAGAGACAAAGTTGTCGCCGGGTCCCATTAGACCTGTGAATAAAAGCTGGCTGGCCGCAAGACCGGAAGAGGTACATGTTGCGCCGACGCCGCCTTCAAGTTCTGAAATTCTGGTTTCAAGGGCTGAAACTGTCGGGTTGTTAATGCGCGAGTATATAAAACCGCTTTCTTTGAGGTGAAAAAGGTTCGAAGCATGTTTGGTGTCTTTAAACATAAATGACGCGGATTGATGGATCGGAATACTGCGTGCTCCGGTTGCCGGATCTGCCTCGCCGCCGGCGTGAACAGCTAATGTGTTGATATGATATGATTTTTTTGTTTTGTTGTCTTGGGACATCTATACCTCTCCTTGGTCAAAATATGTGCGCGGTAATATAATACCGCTATTGTAACTGTCTGATTTTTAATTACTTTTTTTATTTTTGTGTTTTTTGTGTTGACAGAAAAGCCATTACTTGTACATATAGCAAACTCATTTAATAAATGACGAGTTTTTAGCCTTAAGATCTGGCTGTTCTTAGCTGGTATATTAGGCCTTTAAAAAGGAAGAGATGCAATGAAAACTTATACTGCAAAGCCAAAGGATATTGAAAAGGACTGGATCCTTATTGATGCCGAAGGAGTGGTACTTGGACGTTTGGCCAGTATCGTTGCTACGCGCCTGCGCGGCAAGCACAAACCTATTTTTACACCACACATGGATTGTGGCGATAACGTAATCGTCATTAACGCTGCTAAAGTGAAGCTGACTGGTGGTAAAGCGGATAAAGACAAGTTTTACTGGCACACAGGTTACCCGGGCGGTATTAAATCACGCACAAAAACACAAATTCTTGAGGGCCGTTTCCCTGAGCGTGTTTTGCAAAAAGCTGTTGAGCGTATGTTGCCACGTGGTCCACTTGGTCGCACAGTGTTTAAAAACCTGCGTGTATATCCTGGCACTGAGCACCCACATGAAGCACAAAAGCCAGCTATTCTGGATGTTGCTTCTATGAACCCAAAGAATAAGAGGTAAGAACAATGGTTGATAAAGAAGATACAATCACAGACTTGAAAGATTTGGGCGAAGCAGTGGAAGCTGCTCCTGCGGCGAAAACAGAAGAAAAAGACGCTGAAAAAACAGAAGCTGTTTCAGATGCGCCTGTTCGTGTTCAGATCATTGACAAATTTGGTCGCTCATATGCAACTGGTCGTCGTAAAAACGCCGCCGCCCGCGTATGGCTTAAGCCTGGTAAAGGTACAGTTGTTGTGAATGGTAAGGATCAAACTGATTACTTCCACCGTCAAACACAGCGCCTGATTTTGAACCAGCCATTTTTGATCGTAGACCGTGTTGGTCAGTTCGATGTAGTTTGTACAGTTAAAGGCGGTGGTCTTTCTGGTCAAGCTGGTGCGGTACGCCACGCTATCTCACGTGCATTGGAGAAGTTCGAACCAGCACTTCGCCCGCCTTTGAAGAAAGCAGGCATGCTAACTCGTGACTCTCGTGTTGTTGAACGTAAGAAAGTCGGTAAACACAAAGCGCGTCGTTCTAAGCAGTGGGCAAAGCGTTAAGCTCTGGACTCAGGCTGTTTTTATATATTGTTTTCGAAAGAGCGTATGGCCACATGGCTATACGCTTTTTCTTTATTTATGCTATAAATGTCTTCATCATTATAACGATAGACGTTTCAGAATAAATATAGGATTTACCCATGCCACTTATATTGCCGTATAAACAAACGATCCCTCAGATTCATGATGATGCGTATATTGCCGATAATGCGGTGATTACGGGG
>JAUILO010000175.1 GCA_030432775.1 Alphaproteobacteria bacterium | reverse complement strand
TAGAAAACCATCCATTTCTTTTGTCTTCATATTATAGCGGGGAAGCAATTAAAGAAGATTATGCTGCGGCCAAAGAATTTTACTATCCTGACCTTGATGGCGAATTATCCTACCTGATCCGCGATCAAAAAGAAGAAATTGGCGGCGAGTTGACAGATGCGCGTGCTGTGGTTCGTTTGAACTGGGATTTCTCCGTTGGTGGCGCAGATTTTGCAAAAACCAGAGGGCTGGCACAGCGCCATATAGAATCACGAGCCAGATGGAAAGATTCCCGCCGTCAGATCGAGCGCCAGCTACGCGTGGCGTATAGTGATATGATTAGGTCACAAGAACAACTTGAAATTCAAAATGAACGTAAAGAACTCGCAGAAGAGCTGTTCACCACATATAAGACACAATTCGAAGGTGCGCGCGTTGATATCTTTAAATTGGTTCAGGCGGACAACGATCTGTTTAGTACAGAGCTTGCGGCCATAAACGGCAAATTTGCTTTGGTCGGTTCTCAATACACAGTGCTGGCCAGTATGGGGCGTTTGCAGGAGGCGCTGAGCCTGATTGAATTAACTGAAGAATAAGACTATTAAAAGTCAACATAGGGCTTGTATAACGCAAATGACTTCTGACCAAGAAAAGCAACCTCCCCATAGCCCGGAATTAGGCGCAGAACCACTTAGAAATAAAGTGGAAAACACGAAGAAACCAAAGCAAACATCACAGGATTCCGAAGAAAATGCCATGGCGGCTGATGATAATAAGCCGGCGGTTCAGCCTGTATCATCTGCTGATAAAGCTGTGGGTGAAGCGGCAGTACAACCCTTGCCGGAAGCCGGATTTAAAATGGCGCATGATGATGCATTGCATGCCTCAACCATTGACCCACTTCTCAGCTGTCTTGCATATCTAAGCGGTCATTTTGGGCAAGCAAAGTCCGAAGGCGCATTGAAAGCCGGTATGGCTTACGATGAAAGAGGGATGGGGCCTAAGTTGTTTTGTGAAGCAGCATCGCGCCTTGGTTTGAATGCCAAGATCATAAGACGCCGCAATCTTTCCAAGATTACACCAGCAGTTATGCCGGCTGTGGCTATACTGGATAATGGTCAGGCCTGTGTTTTACTAGGGGTTAAAGAAGACCTTGTTCATGTGTATGTTCCTGAAACACAAAGCAAGAAGGTTATGCCTTTTAGCGATCTTGAAAGATCATATGCCGGTTATGCTATTTATGTTCATCCCAAGGCCGAGTTTGCTGATCCAGAAGCTGCGATCAAAGACCATCATGGCCGTCATTGGTTCGGTAGTTTGATGCTGGATAATAAAGGACTTTATGCGCGTGTTATTCTGGCTGCTATTATTGTCAACTTTTTTGGTCTTGTCGGTCCGTTATTCATCATGAATGTTTATGATCGCGTCATTCCTAATAATGCCACGGCCACAGGCTGGGTTTTGGGCATAGGCGCGCTATCTGTTTATGGGTTTGATTTTGTTCTGCGAACACTGCGTGGATATTTCATTGATCTGGCAGGTCGCCGTATTGATGTTATCGCTAGCCGCAGAATATATGACCAGCTATTGAATATGAAATTATCAGGCCGTCCGGGATCTAGTGGTGCATTTGCCAATATGCTGCGTGATTTTGAAAGTGTTCGAGATTTTCTGACCTCGGCAACGCTGACAGCGTTTGTTGATTTGCCGTTCTCGTTATTTTTTATCTTTATCATTTGCCTGATTGGCGGGCCAATTGGGTTGCTCTTGCTGTTTTTGATTTTTGTTGTTGTTGGTATCGGGCTGTTTTTACAATGGCCGCTTAAATTATTAGTGATGAAATCTACGCGCTCTGCCGAGGCAAAGCACGGTTTGCTTGTTGAGACAATTTACGGGCTAGAAACCATTAAGGCTGTGGGTGCCGATGGCCGTATTCGTGCCCGTTATAGTGTCCATGTAGGGGAAAGTGCGCTACAGGCTCAAAAGACACGTTTTGTATCTGCGCTTGGCGTGAATGCCGCAACATTTTTCCAGCAAAGTGCGACGATCATTGTTGTGTTGATGGGAATGTATATGGTTAAAGATTCGGCACTGAGTATGGGGGCGTTGATTGCCTGTGTTATTTTGGGTGGACGTGCCATCGCGCCGATTGGCCAGCTTGCCAATCTTGTAGCACGTTATCACCATGCCAGAACATCTTTGCGCTCGTTGAATAAATTCATGAAAAATGACGTTGATCGCCCTGTGGATCGTAAATTTTTGCACCGTCCGATTTTGCATGGAAAACTGACGTTTGAAAAAGTTGGTTTTTCATATCCGTCTTCAGGTATGAAGGCTTTGGATGGTGTGTCCTTTTCAATCAAGGAAGGTGAAAAGGTCGGTATTATCGGGCGTATTGGCTCGGGCAAGAGTACAGTCGCGCGTTTGATGATGGGGCTTTATGATCCGGCTGAAGGTGCTATTTATGCTGATGATACGGATTACCGCCAGATTGATCCGGCGGATCTACGCCGTAACATGGCTTATATTGCGCAGGATGTTGTGTTGTTCCGCGGCAGTGTCAGGGAAAATATTATCGCCGGACACCCACAGGCAACCGAAGAGGAAATTTTAAATGCAGCCAAGCTGGCAGGCGTGCATGAGTTTATCTCTCGTCACCCGATGGGGTATGATGCGCCGGTGGGTGAGCGCGGCGAAGGACTTAGTGGCGGACAGCGTCAGGCTATTGCGCTGGCGCGGGCGATATTGTTGCAGCCAAATATCATGATTTGTGATGAGCCGACAAACGCGATGGATGTGCAGGCGGAAAATGCATTTGCCCAGCATATCAAAAAACAGATTGGTGATAAGACACTTGTGCTGATTACTCATAGACAGCATTTATTGTCTTTAGTTGATCGTGTTATCCTGATGGATCAGGGACGGATTATAATAGATGGTCCGCGCGACAAGGTGATTGAGGCGCTGTCTACCGGACAGGTGCAGGTAAAAGATAAGTAAGAGAATAGAAAACGCAACATGGCAGAGAATGAATCAGACTTTATGGATGAGCTTGAATCCGTTACACGGTTAAAACCTGTGACGTCTTCTAATGTCCTGTTGTTTGTTATTGCTGGACTTGTGATATTCTTCCTTATATGGGCGAATTTCTCAAAGGTTGAAGAGCTAACGCGTGGGCAGGGGCAGGTTGTACCATCCAGCGAGACACAGTTTTTACAAAGCCTTGAAGGTGGTATTTTACAAGAGCTTCTGGTTTCCGAAGGTGACCTTGTCGATAAAGGGCAAGTATTGATGCGCATTAGCGATGTGGCGTTTTCTTCGGAAGAGCGCGGCGTGGAGGTGCAGTCTGTGTCTTTAAAGGCAAAACGCATCAGGCTTTTGGCTGAAACAAATGGTAAACCGTTTAGCATGCCCTCAGAAATTTCTGATGCGGCGCCGGAGATTGCCAAGAACGAGCTTAGCCTATACCAGTCACGTAAAAAAGAACGCGAGAATAGTCTGTCTATTCTTGATAACAAGATCAGTAAGGTACAGTCTAATATTGCCGAGACAAATGCCGAAAAAAGCCGCTTATCCGATAATGCCAAATCTTTGCGCGAAGAGCTGGAGATTACAAAACGTCTTGTAAAACAGCAAGCGGTGCCAAAGCTTGACGAGATCAGGCTAGAACGTGAATTGCGTGATGTTTCAGGCCGCTTGGAAGAGGCACAAAAGCGTGGCTATGGCTTAAATGCTGAATTGCGCGCAGTTCGTAAAGAGCGCGAGGATGTGGATGATAAATTCAGATCACAGGCCTTGGGCGAACTTAACGATGTAGAAACACGTATTGCACAGATTTCCCATAGCCTGACATCAATTGAAGATCGGGTTTATCGCACGGAATTGCGTTCTCCTGTGAAGGGTATTGTGAACAAGGTTGCGATTAAAACAGTTGGCGGCGTTATTCAATCCGCCCAGCAATTGGTTGAGATTGTGCCGGTTGATGATGAGCTTAAAATAGTGGCTCGTATTTTGCCGAGCGACATCGCTTTTCTAACACCAGGGCAGGCTGTAAACGTGAAAATAACCGCATATGACCCCACCCGCTACGGTAGTTTGCACGGTCGATTGGTGCGTATTGGTGCCAATAGTGTGACTGACCGTCAGGGGAATGTGTTCTTTGAAGTCGAAGTCCACACAAAGAAAAATTATTTGGGAGCGGATACAAATCCATTGCCCATTACACCGGGCATGAT
>JAUILO010000174.1 GCA_030432775.1 Alphaproteobacteria bacterium | reverse complement strand
TCTTCAATACCTTGGTTTTTCTGGATGATTATCGGTTACATTCTTGGGGCGCAAGTGCAGGCTTGTTTGATCGCGTAGAAATGAGCTACGCACGGCAGGAGCTGCTTTTATCTGATGTGGGTGAAGAAATTCGGCAAAATATTTACGGCATAAAAACCCGTTTATATGGCGATCTTATTTACACATTCTTGCCTCAAATAAGTGTCGGTGTGCAACATAAAACGCTGGTTGATGGTGCGGTTGCCTCAACGGTTGGTGCCAAGAATAATAACAGCGGCACTGATTATTATGTTGCGGCAACGAAAGTGCATCTTGGTGCTGTAGGCGGTTACAATTTAATTTGGAATGTGGCGGCGCGCGCTACAAAAGCAAATCAACTGGGTTTGTTAGGGTATGGGGGGGCGAAAAATAATGATTACCAGGTGATGTTAGAAGGTTCGGTGGGCGTTTTGTTGTCCCGTAACTGGGTGATTGGCTTTGAGTATCGGCAAAAACCAAATAATTTGTCAGGGGTTAAGGAAGACGATTGGCGGGATTTCTTTGCCGCCTATATTCCTAACAAACACTTTAATCTTACTTTGGCATGGACGCAGCTGGGAGATATTGCCGATGCCGGGAATCAACAAGGATTTTATGTGTCAGCAACAGGATACTTATGGTGATGGCTGTGAAAATATTTATTCTTTTTACGGCAATTTTATTGTCATCCTGTGTGAGTCAGCTTCACTCAGAAACCGTGTATCAAAGCCTGGGAGGCTACCAGAAAGTAGAAGAAATTGCCGATAACTATATTGTGGAAATTGAAAAAGATCCGGTTATTTTTGAATATTTTAAAGAATCGGACGTAGAGAGATACCGCGCTAAAATTATCGAACATATTTGTCATCATACCGGCGGCCCATGTGAATATACCGGTGACGACATGCAAAGAGTCCATGACGGCATGAACATAACTGAATCCGATTTTAACCGTGGTGTTGATTTGTTGATCAACGCGATGAATACAGCAAATATTCCATACAGAGTACAAAATAAAGTGCTGGCGATATTTGCGCCAATGCGTAAAGACATTATTTATCGACCATAGAAACGATCAATGAATTCGGCCGGGAGTAACTGCCAGATCCTGGAAATGATAAGCGGCTTCATGTGCAATAACATCAGTAACTGAAATCGTTATGTGTACGCTAAGCCGCTGGTCGTCAATTAATAAAAGAAAAGTAAAAAACGTGACTTTTACCCGGGCTATATTTACTCGCGTATTGAAAAATAACGGTTGAACACGCTATTAATTCTGTTCTACAGGCGTTATTTTCGTATGTTTGCTCCAACCTGATTACTTTCCGCTCAGTCAGGCATGTGCAATTGATTGCGAATTATGTTTAACAGCCATGTTAGGGGTGGAAAGTCAAAATGATTGTCCCTTGTGCTGTTATGAGTGCATAGATTCCTGTTTGCAGTGCATGCGCGCTTTAGTGCGAAGAAGTAATTTTACTCAGCGTTATTGTGAGTTATGTGCGGAAATATGTGAATGGTGCGCAGCGCAGTGCGAACAACATGATGCGGATCATTGCCAGCGCTGCGCAGCATCATGCCGCCAATGTGCGGCTGAATTCCGTAAGCTTTTGAACTAACAATAATTTAACGCGCGAGCTTGGCGTAATGTGTTGTAAGGTTTTCTGGTTGGTGAACCAGGTGATCAAGCGTTAGATGAAAGAGAAGAACATGCAATTTGCCGAAGCAGGTTGTGGGTGATAGGATGAATATTGTGCAGTTAATGCATTTGTGCAGTATTCTCTATGTTATTTCGATGTAACTCTTTTGTTTTGTTTGATTTTATGCAATGTCTGGCTAATGCTGCAACATAGCGATAAATATCTGGTTTTGTATTTTGTATAGCGCGATGAATTTAGCGTTAGTAGTCGTTTATTCTTTAAGCCATTTTTCTGAAGGTGAATTATATGAATAAAGTATTTTGGATACTCGCTTTAGTTATATTATCTTTTCTTGTGTCAAGTTGTGCCGAACAGGGTCCTGCCGAGAAAGCGGGTGAGGCTATAGACAAAGCCATTGAAGAAAGCAAAGATGCCATGGACCAGGCTGTCGAAGATGCCAATGATGCCTTTGAAGGTCCAGCTGAGCAAGCTGGCGAATCAATAGATCAAGCGATAGAGGATAGTAAGGAAGTTACTGAAGATGCGCTTGAAGATGCGGCCGAAAGTATGCAAGAAAGTGGTGAAGCGTTAGATGAGAAAGCGCAGGATATTGATGGCGGTTATTAAAAACTTGACTACGGTTTATCGTTGCATACACGGTCGCGGATAGGTTGATGATGCAGGCGTTGTATCATTGAACAATTCTCGAGCCTGCGCTATGCAACGATTAATCCGTCCTTACTTCAGCGCGTGACCACTGGGGTTGCAGCTATTTTTTGACAATATTGAATGCAGTGTTTGTTCATTTGAGGTCTTATGCTTATGTAACGAGTGCAATTTATAAGCGTCAGGTAACAAAAGTTGCATATACACGTTGTTCGTAGACAGACTGCGCAGTTTCAAACGTAAAATTTCTTCGCAGAAACGTTGAATGGAACGGTGTTCGCATGGAAAAAGGAAAAATGAAAGCGTCCGATATTTTTGTCAGGGCATTAGAAGCCGAAGGGGTTGAATATATCTTTGGTATTCCGGGAGAAGAAAATCTTGATCTGCTGGATTCGCTCAGTCGTTCTAGCATTAAACTAATTGTTGCCCGCCATGAACAGGCAGCGGGATTTATGGCGGCGACTTATGGACGATTAACGGGAAAGGCTGGTGTGGCAATGGCCACATTAGGGCCGGGCGCGACAAATCTTGTAACGGCTGCCGCTTATGCGCAGCTAGGTGCAATGCCCATGGTAATGATTACGGGTCAAAAACCCATCAAAATAAGCAAGCAAGGGCGTTTTCAAATTGTTGATGTTGTAGGGATGATGTATCCACTGACAAAATATGCTTGTCAGATTCAAGGTGCCGATAGTATTGCTGCCCATGTAAAGGAAGCTTTTCGGGTTGCAGAAGAGGAGCGTCCTGGTGCAACCCATCTTGAACTGCCTGAAGATATCGCACAAGAGCACAGTAAAACATCCGTGATAAAGAAAAGCCCGGCACCGCGCCCTGTCGCAGAAAATAAAGCAATTGAAGCTGCCGCAAGGATGATTGAAAACGCAAATCACCCGCTGTTAATGCTGGGTGCCGGCGCTAATCGAAAAATGTCTTGCAAGATGCTTCATTTGTTTGTAGATAAAACTGGCATACCATTTTTTTCTACACAGATGGGTAAAGGCGTGATTGATGAGCGTAATCCATTATATTTGGGTACAGCTGCGATATCGGAGAATGATCGTTTACATTGCGCCATCAACAATTCTGATTTGATTATTAATGTTGGCCACGATGTGGTAGAAAAGCCTCCTTTTTTTATGGGAAGAGATTGTCATAATGTAATTCATGTTAATTATGTATCTGCATCCATTGATCCGGTTTACTATCCGCAGCAAGAAGTGATTGGAGATATAGCCAATAGCGTCTGGCGCTTATCAGAACAAGTAACACCGCAAAATAACTGGGATTTCTCTTATTTCTTCGATACAAAGCGGCAAATTGAATCAGATCTTGAAGAAGGCGCAAATCGATCAAGTATGCCAATATGTCCACAACGATTGGTATCAGAAGTAAGAAAAGTGATGCCGGCTGATGGTATTCTTACGCTGGATAATGGCATATATAAGATCTGGTTTTCAAAAAACTACAAGGCATATCAACCGAATACGATCTTATTAGATAATGCGCTTGCAAGTATGGGGGCTGGTTTGCCCTCTGCAATTGCTGCCAGTGTAGTCTATCCGGACAAAGAAATTGTTGCGGTATGTGGCGATGGGGGGTTTATGATGAACTCACAAGAATTAGAGACCGCAATCCGTCTAAAGTTGAATTTGATTGTTTTAATTTTATGCGATAACGCTTATGGCATGATTAAGTGGAAGCAAGGCCACATGGGTTTTGCTAATTTTGGGCTCGACTTTAAAAATCCTGATTTTGTAAAATATGCAGAAAGTTATGGGGCCAACGGTTATCGGATTACTGCCAGCGAAGACCTGGCAACAGTATTATCCGCTTGTTTCGCAAAATCAGGGGTTCATGTTATTGAAATTGCGATAGACTATTCTGATAATGATAAGATCATGGGATAAGTCTCCTGAAGATAGT
>JAUILO010000173.1 GCA_030432775.1 Alphaproteobacteria bacterium | reverse complement strand
ACGTAAAAAATGGGCTTTGTAGTTGATAAGATGGCATTGTAATTCTCGTGTTCTGGATGTGTTTTCAGCTCTGCCTGTTTGTTTCCTCCAAATGGTGTTTGTGTTGATACTATGCTGTTTTGATGGGCGCGCGCATATGGTGTTTCTTTGAAATGCTGCTTTTAATATCTTGATTTTTTAATGGATATAGGTCTAAATCTCGCTTCAATGTGGCTGTTCTAGGGGGATGGCTCTCTAATTTTTGTGGGGGCTGCTGGCGATTTTCATGTTCACAATAGTTGCTGTTTGTGTTTAATTATTGCTGTTCCCTGCTTGCGACCTTTGTTGCAAAGTGAAGTGGGGTGGCATAGAGCTCATAAGAGAGTAAGAAGGGCTCATAAGAGAGTAATTAAGATTGATGACGAAAAGATCTGCAAAAGTTATTAAAGCTTCCAAAGCGTTACAGATGAAAGTCGGTACGGGCACTATTGATGATCAGGTGCTTGAAAAGGCGCAAAAGTTAATGGATGAGAACAAGATTGATTTCGCGCCGCTTGCTAAAGAGCATGTTTCTGCTTTGGTTGAGGCTATACAGGACGCAGAATCAAAAGAACCAAATGGCTATGAAAATGTTGATCTTGCTTCGTTTTCAACGCCAATCATGAATTTGAAGGGTAATGCCGGCAGTTTCCATTACCAGTTAATAGGGGATATTAGTGGCGCGGTGCTTTCTTTGCTTGAGCATGCTGATCGCATGGATAAAAAGCTTCTTGAAATTATGCAGGTGCTGCATAAAACCATATTGCTGATTATGGCACAGGAACTCAAAGGTCTGGGCGGTAAGGAAGGCAAGCAGCTCAATATCGCTTTTCAGGAGCTATGTACTTCCTATGCGAAGGGGCATTGATAAAAAGGGCACGAATAAAGGCGTGATACATGGTGCATGCTAAACGGTTCAAGTCGTGTTAAGCTTTAATTTCTGGCTTATGCATCTTGCCTTTGCACAAAATTGGGGCAGCACAGTATTTGCGGTGTTTTTTTAACTGCTTTCTTTATTAATTGTATCTTTCAATGGTATAATTCTAGGATGAACATGATCATGCATAAAATTGCGCTGTCTGTATTTTTTACATTGCTGTTTCCAGTGTTTGTAATCACCCTTGTAGCGGATGCGAGTGCGCAGAGCAGTCCTGGTAAAAGGATCTATACCAGAACATGGATGTATTGTATGGAGCAGGTTTATCCACTTGATAAAGTCAGGCAGGGTGTTTACGTGCCTAAATCCGAGCTTCAGGGGACGGATGAAAATATGGCCAAAATGGATGCATGCATGCAGGCCAATGGCATAAATGTTGTTTTACCAAGAGCGCCGCAGATTAATAGAGCAGGGCAGGTGGAGCCTATGGCGGAAGGGCGACAGCCCGAAGGAGCGACACCGGAGGAAGCCATAGCGGAGATTAATAGGCAAGTCGCGGCAGGCACAGCTAAAATGCCGGATGTTCCAGCTGCAACGACCACTTTACCAGCGGATAAAGCCGAAGAAATAAAGGAAAAAGCGCGTTCGAGTGTGTATGTTCCAACAGATAAAACAGAAAAAAAGAAGAAATATATTTATATTCCAACCCAATAAATGATTTAATAGCCGAGTAAGTTAAGTTGCGAAAGATTCGGTATGAAACGTCAGTGTAATAAAAAACGTCAATGTAATAATTTGTCAGCCAAAGCGAAATGGTCATTCGCCCTAATGTTAGGTGCTGTGGCCTTCATCTCTGTGCAGGCATGTTATGCGCAAAATAGCTCTCTTGACGTTGGTGAAATTACGGATGCTATTGATGATGCATCTCAAGATGCCTCGGATGATGTGGCAGAGCAGCTCGACGCGTTAAAAGATGCGCTTAATGCTGATTCATCTTCTTCTAATATGTCGACATCAGAACTTCTGGAAGAAGATCAGCCAGAGACAGAGTACCGTGTAAAAGATAATCGCGGTGTATTCATGGGCTCTACCAAACCAAAACGTGTCTTTAATAACGTAGGACGTTTTCGTAACTGCAATCCATAAAGACTTTTTCTCTACAATATTGTTCTACTATATTGATAGTGTAACCTTTGCAGTGATGGCAAAGGTTGTTGTTTATTCAGGTTGGTTTGGCACTGATAGCGCGTCATGATGAGTTTATGTGCTGGGCGTAATTGCCTGTGTGCTTGATGTGTTTTGTAGACTTTACAGGATGAAACGCTGGATCTGGTTGTTCTGTGTTCTGTACATGAGCGCTTTTTTGCCTGTATGTTCTGTCTCGTGCTTTTCTGCTCTTATGTGTGTTTGTAATGGACGGTATTACACGTCTTTGCGCATCTCTATTTTATTATCATGATATTTCTGACTGTTTTTCGGCTGCAGAGTTCTTTTTATATCAATGGGTTGTTTGTGTTTGTTGGTGTCTTTTGTAAGTGAAAAACATCGCGCTGGTTGTTGCGCAATGTTTGTGACCGACATTGTTATCGGTAAAATTATATAAAATGGGAGAGCCTAGTAAACTTGAACGTGTACTTCACTGGCGCTTGCTTCGTTGCTTTTTGCGTAGCTCAGATTAATGCGGTCAAGCGGTACACCCATTTCAGTCATGCTGCGGAGTACTCTTTCAGCATTTCTGCGTGATTTCGTGCTCTCTATGGCAACTTGTGCCGCGTTTCCAGTTTGCGGGTGAACTGCGATTACATCGAACTTGGCGTTTGGGTAACGGCTAAGTGCTTTTGTAACAGCAGAGTATAGCGGCTGTTCGTAAGATACTTTCGGATCGCTAAAACGAATTTTCACAAGTGGACGAGGTGCTGTGAGCGAAGCTTGTTGTACGCTGGCTTGTTGTCCGGCCATGCTTGCAGCCTGATAGGTCGGAGAAGGCTGAAAGGTCATGTTTGAAAGGTTGCGGCCAAATACGCTGCCTGATGTGATGGCAAGAGCCATTGTGCGTAAATTGTCACGCTCAGCATTTAGATATGCTGTTGTACGAGTGATATGATCATTCACGTTGTTAAGCATACGGTCGATAACAACCATTGTGTTATTGAGCGAATCTTCAACTTTAGCCAAAAGAACGTGATCTTCTTCAATTGCACCAGCCAGACCATATGTTGCGCGTGTTGATTCGAGCAAGAATGAAGTGACAGATGCTGTGTTTGTAATCTCGACAGCCAGATTGTTCAGGCTTGTGATATTACTATTGAGTGTTTCAAGGTTGCTACGTGCAACAGATAGTCTTTGAACTAGTCTTGGGTTGCCAGGTGTTGTGCCTGCTTGAAGCTGTGTGTTGATTGTTGCAACACTTGCGTAATATTCGGCAGATAGTCTCTGGCCGTTTTCTTCTATAGAGGCTAGTTGTTCGGAAAGTTCGGCAACACGACCTTGTAAGTTGAATAGTTCACCGCGAAGGTTTTCGACCTTACGACCAACAACGGTTTGTTTTTTGTCGTTGTAATACTGACCTGTGAGCTGCGCGGGCGTAATCGCCGGTACTCTGGATGGTGTGGAGTATACGTCTGATGTGTATTGGTGCGGAACAGGGTCACCTGTAATAACCAAAGCTGGTGGAGCGGTTCTGTTTTCCGCAAGTGAAGGAGTGGCTGTAAGCCCTGAAACAGCTAGGGCGCCAAGGGCCACTAATGAATATTTGCAAATACGTGTCATAGGTATTTTCTCGTAACCGGTTTATTAAAAATAATTAAAATCGAGTGTTTGTTCATCATCGCAGGCGCTCATAAATAATTGTGGCATTCGTAATTAGAATGCGTAAATATAATAAGAGCCCGATATTTTCTAACCACTCTCGTGCACTACGCCTAAAAAGACAATATCGTAGCGTGTGAGTCAAGCGTTAGACGTATAGATCAGATAAAAATACACAGATGAATTAAAATGGTTGCAAGATTTTTTTGATTGTCGTATGGTCTGGCGCTCAAAGGGTAAAACGTCTTGCAAAAGACATTGTTTTTAGCTCTTTTAGATGCACACGCGCCCGTAGCTCAACTGGATAGAGCGTCTGACTACGGATCAGGAGGTTGGGGGTTCGAATCCTCCCGGGCGCGCCAAATATTTGATATTTAATCATGCTTTTTTCACCTTTGGCGTTATAATTAAGGTTTGGTTTCATAATTTTTCTTAAGAATTATTTCCTGGTAATGATGTAAAGTTTTTCATAAACTGCTTTTATGATTCATCAAATAAAAATGTCGATAAATAACTTTATACAATATGTAATGGCAACAGATTTTCTTAT
>JAUILO010000172.1 GCA_030432775.1 Alphaproteobacteria bacterium | reverse complement strand
ATGGATGGCATTGAGTTATCCCAGCGCGCAACAGATAAAGCACCTCAATTAAAAGTCATGTTTATTACGGGATTTGCCGCCGTCGCAATGGGCAATCGTAATCCTGCACATAAAAAGACCCGCGTTTTATCCAAACCCTTCCATCTCAAAGAGCTGGTTGATCAAGTTGATACGCTTCTTGCAGCATAAGCAAAAAGACGTTTAATACACATTCATAATATATTTTTTTGACATTTCCATTCAATCAATCTATAACCCGACTATTGGTTTATGGAAACAATTATGACATCAAAAACAGATACAGAATATTCCGCGCAGCGTGTCGCCAGAGTGAAACAAATTCTAAGGCGCACATTCCAAAGCACTGCCCAAAGCAGCGTAAAACAACCTACAGAACGTCCCGATGATACGCCGCAGCACTGGCGTCTGAGCATAAATGCTGGCGATATATTACGAGCCGATGCCCCGCACGCCATCAAAACACATCAAAAAACACCGCTTTGGCCGGATATTAGCGTATCAGAAATGCGTAACCCCAAAAGCGGCAACAAGACCATCGCGATGAGCTTCGCCTATTTTGTGCAAATACGTCCTAACTTTGCCGATCACTTCCAATCCGCCACAGATAACGGTATCGACGATCTGGAAGATGTATCAAGTCTTGGTCACGAAACCATTCACACAATGCAGCATCATTTCCACCGCCTTATTAGCGCTATTGATATCTATCCGAGTGGCGTTTACGAAGTAGCCTCCGCACTAAACGACACTGATAATTTGTCAGAAAAACAAAAGAGCATGAATGAGTACGCAAAGAAAAAATGGAACAAGACCGTACCAGAATATTTCAGTCAGCCTATCGAGATACAGGCACGCATACACGAGATAATGGCATGGGGCAGTCAGCAATGGGGCAGAATGCCGCAAAGCTTTATTGAAGTGCAAGTCGCGCTGATGAATGCGGGACTGAATATAAGTGAAGATAAAAGACAAGACCTGCTCTCCACACAGGAAGGCCAAAAAGCGGCAATTGATTTTGCCGTAAATGAAGCGCCATTTGATCATCTTAAGGCCGATATAAAACACATCAATCTTGCCTATCAATATGCCGATACCGATGAATTACAGGCACAGATGTGGGATAAGCTTTATACGGGCCTATATGGTAGCCTGCTGGAGATGTATGGCGATATGGATGGTCGCGCCAAACTAGGCCTTGGCAGCAGCCTGACCCCTGTTCTATATGTTGCCGCCTATAATTACGAAATCGCGGTTGCAGCGGCACGCCAGACACCAATCGACAAAACAGCCCCACTGCCGGATGCCTTACAGGAGGCAATTGAACTTATAAGCTGCGACGACGCGCTATACCTGTTGCGCTATGCATATCTGCATGATGACACCAAAGCCATCATTACAGAGTTAAGAGCCGACATTGCACACGCCGCCACAGAACAAAACCTTGCAGAAATCAATCGTAGACCCATGCATAAAAGCCTCATGCGCTCTAATTTTATGCAATAACCAGAAAAACACTTGAAATAAAGACTATTCGCAAGTATTGATATCTTTCCCAATTTGGAAGGGCACGTAGCTCAGTGGGAGAGCACTACATTGACATTGTAGGGGTCGGCAGTTCAATCCTGCCCGTGCCCACCACTTCCAAAATCATACCCGGTCTTATTACACATAACTCCCCCTATTGCGCATAGCCCTATGCGCAAAAATGATACGTGATCGCATGTGTTCAACAAAAAACATGCTCTATAATAAGCGCAAATAGGCACATAGAATTCTTGCAATTATGGAAACTAGATGTTAGGTTAGCCGCTCACAAACAATAAAAAAGAAAAGTGACATCCATGGATCAAAGCAAAAGAGCCTTTAATAAGAACGCACGCGGCGCCAAGAAAAACAGAACACCACACCGCAACAGACAAGCCCATATTAATGATGTTCAGACACTGGATAATGGCGCTAAACTGAGTGTGCAGCACCGTCCGGATAAAAGCGGTCACATGCATGCTGCTATTATTGTGCGAGCCGGTTCTGATTTTGACCCAAAAGAACAATCAGGCCTTGCTCATTTTCTGGAGCATATATTGCCAACTCCGGACACCAACCATGATTTCCGCGCCCTTGGCGGCGATATTGCATTATCAACCGGCGGTGATGCCGTAATAATCGAGCTATACCTTCCTGATGAAGATGATAATGCGGATTTCCTATTCGAAACAGTTAACTGGATATTGAGCAACACAACCGTTGATCTTGACCAGATAGAGAGCGAGCGCAAAAGGATTATAAACGAGATCGGCATGCTGCTTGATAACGCCGAGGAGACAACTCAAATACCGGCTATTGCACACAACCATGGCAAACGCCGCACGCATCTTGGATCGCTTGGCACAAAAGATATCGTACGTGAGATTTCCGAACATGATTTAATCGCGTTTAAAAAGAAGCATTATTGCGGGCGCAATATTAGCGCTTATTTTTCAACACCCAATAAAGGCGCACTGCGTACATTTAAAAAGCGTGCCGAACAAGCCCTTACCGAAGGGATCAAAGCCGGTCAACGCGCCGAATTTGCGCAGCTTGCCTATGAACAGATTGACAAAAACCTCTTTAATGACCGCCTGAGCCAGCATTACTTCAACATCGCGGTTCCATATGAGCCTGTTGATTTTAAAATCAGCCTGCTGGCCGATGTTATCGAAAAATACCTTGAACTGCGTTTGGAAAAACTCATGATATTTGGTGGCCCCTATACCTATGCAACAGATGTATATGTATCCGAAGAAAGAAGCGCCTTTGACAAAGCCTCACAGCAAGGTGATGGCTTCGTATTCTTTGAAGGAAACGTAACACCCGAAGATAATTTCGACATTCTACCTATTATCGCCAACATCATCGCAGAAATGGCAACACAGCCTGATCAAGATGATCTGGAAACAGCATTAAGCGATATGATGGATGAATTTCGAGGCGGTTATACCGCTTATATGAACGGACGCAGCGCCGCCGAAATTGCGGCGGACATAGCCAATGACGGACAGATCAGATCACCAAAGCGTACAAAAGATATGCTGCAATCATTTACGACTGCGGACATCATCGACTTCACGCGCTCAAATCTATTGGTGAATACCCCATCAATCTTCAGCTATGGCGACAATCAGGACTTTGGCACAGGTGCAGAGCTTAAATCCATGATCGAAGAACGCGTTATCACATTTGATAACAACAATGCGCCACAGCTTAAACGCGGAAGATCCGGCCCGCGCTAGATCGCATATGCAAACATATATAAACCCATATCTATCAATGAATAATCGCACGCTGATAAAACAATGTAATCAGCGTTGTACACTTAGCTCTAGATTCTTAACCGACAACTCAGTATGAATATGAACTGGTAATCTAATAATCAGGATCATAAAACCATGCGCATACCAGAAACCATCAAAACATATGGATTGATACTCGTTATTATCGTGGCATCTTTCTGGTTTGCCTCCCGTTTTATCGAACCACCGCCGCCAAACCGTATCACAATGGCCGCCGGGAGCGCGCAAGGTGATTATTACCGCTATGCGCTCGCCTATAAAAAAGAACTCGCCAAAGATGGCGTTACGGTCGAGATCATTGAAACAGCAGGATCATTTGAAAATATAGAGCTATTGAGCAGCGGTAAGGCCGATGCCGGTTTTATTCAAAGCGGTATAGTGAGCATAAGCGGCGAAGACAACACAGAACGCACTGCAGAAGACACAGACGAGACAACAGGCATGCATAGTGACGCCGCAGTTCTTGAAAGTCTGGGCAGTCTTTATTACGAACCATTATGGATTTTCTCACGCGATGCCAATACCACCGATGAAGACATTCAAAACCTGACCGGCAAGAAAATAGCCGTAGGAAGCAAAGGCAGCGGCACAAAAGCACTGGCTCTTGAACTTTTGAACATTAACCACATTAACGATCCCGAACACTTCATTGAAATTGGTGGCGCCGAGGCCGTTACAGATATTCAATCCGCCAAAGTTGATACTGCTATATTTGTTGGCCGCGCAGAATCCAAAAACATCCAGACATTGTTAAAAAACCAATCCCTATCGCTTATGGGATTTGCCCGTGCTGATGGTTACACAGATATCCTGCCTTACGTTTCGAAAGTTACGCTTCACGAAGGTGCAATTGATATGGCAGACAACATTCCAAATCAAGACGTCACATTACTCAGCCCTGTCGCTCAGCTCGTGACCCATGATAGATTTAACGG
>JAUILO010000014.1 GCA_030432775.1 Alphaproteobacteria bacterium | reverse complement strand
TTCTTAATTTTGCTTAAGTATTGAGTTATAGCATAGACAGCGCGTGAAAACACGTAAAAAGCGCAGAAATATAGGCTTTTCCATGATGTTTTTTGTGTTTCGGGAAGGTTTGGGGATTATGCGGCGTTTTGATGTTTTTCATGATGGATTTTTCCGTCATGAATATGAAATTGCGCGCTGCGCCCATCAAGAGATTCGAATAGATTTTTATCCGTTCCGGTTAGCCAGAATTGCGCTTTCATACCCAGTAACTGGTCGTATAAGGCGGCTCTACGGTTTTCGTCAAGATGGGCGGCAACTTCGTCCAGCAGGATAATGGGCGGTGATCCTCTTTCGGCTTGCAGCAGGCGGCTATGCGCCAGAATTATACCGATCAGCAGTGCTTTTTGTTCGCCCGTTGAACATTGTGCCGCATCGGCTTTTTTATCGATATAGCTGACATGCAGGTCGCTTTTATGCGCGCCTGTTGCCGCGCCACCGGTTAAGGCATCTGCGGGGCGGGTTTGTTTGAGCTGGTAACGGAACATCTCTTCAACCTCAAGTGCTGGAGAAGCACGCAGTAATTGAGCGATGGTGCCTTTAAGAAAGAGCTGGGCTTTGGGAAAATAGAGATCACTTTCAGACGGGGCGTGATGGCAAGAGGTTTGCAGGCGCTCGAGAAAGTCAAGCCGCGCCGCCTCAATTGCTATACCGGTTTCGGCAATGGTCTTTTCAAGTGCGGTGAGCCAGACCGGATCAGGTGAAGAGTTTTCCTTGAGTAATTTTGAACGCTGACCCAGTGCGTTATCGTAACGAGTGACGCGGCCTGAATGGCTGGGGTCAAATGCGAAAACAAGGCGATCCAGAAATCTGCGGCGCGAGGATGACGAATCCATAAAGATGCGATCCATTTGCGGAGTCATCCAGACACAGGATAGATATTCGGATAATGACGATTGCGATTTGGCGGGCTCGCCGTTAATACGGATTGTCCGTTTGCGCAAATCAGGGGTCGCGCCGGTACCGATTCGGGTGTCGCCATATTCGGTATAGCTGTTCACCGATACAGCCCATGGGGATATGGGAGCAGATAAAGGTAAGGTTGCGCGGTTTTGAATTTCATTTACGCGGCTTTGGCGCAGGCCACGACCTGGTGACAGGAATGATATGGCTTCGAGTATGTTGGTTTTTCCGGCGCCGTTTGCACCGTATAACACGACAGGCTCCGCGCCGATACCATCTATACGGACGGAATCGTAGCTGCGGAAATTTGTGATTTGTAATGTTTTTATGAAACCCATAGTCATAATCATAGCGCATATGACAAAGAAAAACAGGTGATATAACGCAGATAATCCGCTTTATTCCGGTGTTTTCTTGAGGGACGGGTATAAGCCGACAGTCAACATTGATGTGAAAATGATGGCGCAGCCAATCAGGCCGGTTGTGGACAGGGAATCTCCTAAAATTATCGCCCCGGCAATGGCGGCGAATAATGCTTCACCGCCAAGAATGACAGCGGCATCTGCGGCGGGTGTGTGTTGCTGGGCAATAATCTGGAATGTATAGGCAATGCCGCCTGATAATATCGCGGTATATAATATGGCCGGTATGGCCGGTGTAATGGCTTGTATGTCAAAACCTTCTAGTGGCAGGCCAATGGCAAGTCCGGCGAGTGAACAGGCGCTGAATTGTATAAACGCCATCGCAATCGGACGTTTGGTGCGCAGGACTATAAAGCTGATGAGGGATGTATGAAGGGCAAAGAAAAAGGCGGATGCGATAACAAGGTTATCGCCCATATTCAAAGCTGCGAATGATCCACCGCCCAAAAGCCATATGCCAAACACACAGGCAGGGGCTGCCGGAACAATGATAAGACTTGGCTTGGTTTTGAAGATCCATAGAGATATGAGCGGCGTGAAGATAATATACAGGCTGGTAAGGAAACCCGCGTTGGTCACTGTTGTGGTGATCAGACCGACTTGCTGCAAGATAACACCTGCGCAAAATGCGAGACATAAACAAATCAACATGTAGCGATCTAGCCTATCCATTTTAAGGGGCGCCCCGCGTAGCTCTTTTAAGGCAAAAGGTGCGATAATAATGGCGGATAGCGCAAAACGAATGCCTGTGAACATAAAAGGTCCCATGCTATCCATGCCGATTTTTTGCGCAACAAAGGCTGTACCCCAAATAAAAGCTCCTATTAATAAAAGAAGATCGGCTTGTAAGCGGGACATGTATTTTGCACCTTTGGTAACAGTAACAGGGGTGATTATAATATTTGCGTTGAAATGATGAGTAACGCAACGCTGGCGATTATACCAAAGCCAGCGATGACGTCTGTTGTTTCTTTTTGTTTTCTTATCATATAAAAAATTGAAATCAGCAAGGGTGATAATAATTCAAACAAAGAAACATAGGCAGGATTTTCTGCTCTGGAAAAAGCAGTATATTTGAAAATCATGAGTAAAGACCATGACAGTCCAACCGATAATCCTGCGATGCATATCTGTTTTGTGAATATCGGCCCTGCGACGGTCATAGGTAAGTGACGGCGACAGAACTTAAGGTTTATTGCGGCGATATAGGGCGGTACAATAAAAATACTTTGTATGAGTACGTAGAAATACGGACCACTGATTGGCGGAGAGTGATCCATCGCCAGTTTGCCAAGGACAATTGTGATGCTTCCCAAAAGGATGGCAGGTAATAATAATTTGATTGTACGCAAAGATAGCGGGCAGGACTTAAGTCGCAGGGCGAAATAGGTCGCCATCGCAAAAGAACATATGATTCCTGCGCCTTTGATGGGTTTCTGTATATATGTTTGGATCATCTCTGGATCTACGCAAAGCCATAGTACAAATCCAATTAATACGACAAAGGGTAGAACGCGGGCAGTTACACCGGCACCAGCCGTGGCAGCGCTTGAAAAATACATAGTATCAAAATACATACCAATGAGGCCGGCAATAAGCACGAATAGGTAAAAATATGGATCTTCAGGTAACGGAAAAATGAATAATACAGGAAGAAACAGAAAGATCGCCATGATGCGATAAAAGATGACCAGATGAATGGGGTTTACCTTGAAGTGTTCATTGATCAGTGGAATAGCGGCGGCAAATATGGGAAGAGCCAGTGCAAAGGGGATCCATGTCATATATTTTTATCTCGTTAAAAAACATGCTTGAAAAAAACGTATGAAAAAAGGGGCCGGTCAGCCCCTTTATCGTATTTGTGTTACGGTGGTTATACGCGCAATGGCATAATCACGTATAAAGAGCTGCTATCACCTGTATCTTCGATAATGGTTGGTGACGCCGGATCAGCCAATGTCATACGACAGCCATCACCTTCGATCTGGTTTGTTATATCCAGAAGGTATCGTGCATTAAAGCCAATCTCGAGATTGTCATTACCGTGAATTTCAAGATCTTCGGTCGCGCTGCCTGATTCTGGCGAGTTTGCGGATAATGTCATTGTGTTGTTGTTCAGTGAGATCTTAACTGCACGTGATTTGCCGTCAGAAATTGTTGATACACGGTCGATCGCGCTGCCGAAAAGCTTTGGATTGACTTCGATGATCTTGTCATTGCCTTTTGGAATGACTTGCTCGTAATTCGGGAATGTTCCATCGATTAGTTTTGAAGTCAGGACGATATGATCAAAAGCGAATTTGATTTTGCTTTCAGATAAGCTGATCTGAATTGTGTCGGCAGCATCTTCGATCAATTTACGAACTTCGTTCACTGTTTTACGTGGAATGATAACACCAGGAATTTCACCAGCACCTTCAGGTAGAGGCATATCAAAACGAGCTAATCTGTGGCCGTCTGTTGCAACTGTACGAAGAACGGCGATGCCTGATTGTTCTGTCTGGTGAAGGTAAATACCGTTTAGGTAGTAACGGGTTTCTTCGGTCGACATTGCAAATTTTGTACGGTCAATCAGGGCACGCAGATCAGCAGCAGGAAGCGCGAAAGATGATGGTAGTTCGGCCTGTCCAAGTTCAGGGAAATCACCAATCGGCAAACAGTTTAGTTTGAATGTGGAGCGTCCGGCATTGATTGTCATGATGTTGCCGTTATCATCCAAGATCAGTTCAACCGGTGCATCATCGGAGATTTTTCTGACGATGTCATGGAACGTGTGGGCTGGTGCTGTTGTTGAACCGCTTATTTCAACCTGTGCTGCAACGGCTTCGTTAAGCTCCAGATCCATATCAGTGGTTGTCATTGTCAGCGTTCCGTCTTCAGCCTTCAAAAGAACGTTAGATAAAATTGGTATAGTGTTACGTTTTTCAACGACACTTTGAACATGATTTAACGCTCTAAGTAAGGCGGCCCGCTCAATAGTTAATTTCATGGCTTTTCCTGATAAATAAAATTTTAAAATTGCTAAGGAATCGTAATATAGCACAGAGTCTATACCCGCCAAATGCTTTCTGCGCCTTATTTCGCGGTTGTGTACAAAAAAATAAGCGAAGCTGGGAAGCTTCGCTTTTTCGGGTTTTATTGACTGTCAATCAAAGGCGGAAAACTCGCTTAAAGATCAGCTATTTACCTTGTTTTGTTTTTGTAGGTATCAGCCGGTTAATGCTCGGCGAATAACCTCGACATCCTGTGCGATCTGTACGTCGGCTTCGATTAACTCGTCAATCTTGCGGATGGCATGCATCACTGTTGTGTGGTCACGTCCGCCGAATTTACGTCCGATTTCCGGAAGTGATCTTGATGTCAGCTGTTTAGCAAGATACATCGCAACCTGACGTGGTCTTGCCACGTTTCTGGCTCTGCGTGCTGAATGCATATCTGGAAGGCGGATGTTGTAATGATCCGCTGTTTTGCGCTGGATTTCATCAATTGTAATGCGACGATCATGTGAGCGAAGTAAATCTTGAAGAACATCCTGTGTTGATTCCAGTGTGACATTTTGTTTTGTGACATCGGCATGTGCAACGATACGGTTTAGCGCGCCTTCAAGTTCACGAATATTTGATGTGACTTTCAATGCTAAAAATTCAAGTACAGCGTCAGGAATATCGGCCTGAAGCGCTTCACGCTTGCTTTGTAGAATACCAAGGCGCAAATCATAAGTACTTGGGTGAATATCAGCCACAAGACCCCATGCAAGACGTGAACGCAGGCGTTCTTCTATGCCAAGCAAATCAGATGGTGCTTTATCAGCAGAGATAATGATTTGTTTGTTTTGGTCAACAAGGGCATTGAATGTGTGGAAGAATTCTTCCTGTGTTGATTCTTTGCCGCTGATGAACTGAATATCATCAATCATAAGAACGTCAACAGACCGGAAAGCATCTTTAAATGTCATTGTGTCTTTTGCACGAAGTGATTTCACGAATTGGTACATGAATTTTTCGGCAGAAAGGTAAATCACTCTTTTTTCAGGTGATTGTTTTTGAATTTCCCAGCCAATAGCATGCATCAAATGCGTTTTACCAAGGCCAACGCCGCCATATAGGAATAACGGGTTAAACGGTACATTCTGGCTTTCGACAACACGCATCGCCGCAGCGTGAGCCAAGGCATTTGGTTTGCCGACAACAAATGTGTCGAATGTGAAACGCTGGTCAAAAGGAGAATTTAGATCGTATTTTTCGTAGGATTTGTTGTTTTCGTTAGATTTTATTTTTGCAGCGCTATTGTCATTGATTTCATCAGCGATGATTGTGTTTTGAACAACAACGATTTCCAGTCTTTTAATGCGATCGCTTTTTTCTGTGCACATTTCAAGCATACGTTCTGCGTAATGTGTCTGGATCCAGTCCCGCATAAAACGTGTTGGTACGGAAACTTCTAGAGTGTTGTGGTAGAAAGCCTGGAGTGTGAGGGGTTTTAACCAACTTCTAAAAACGGCTTCGCCGAATTCATCGCGAAATTTTGAATGAACAGCCTTCCATGTTTTGGAAATTTCTGAATCTGGCTTATATGAATCGCTATTATTAGCTGAATCCAGACTCGCTGTTTTTTTCGTTTCTTTCGCGATTTCACTCATCTTTCTTTTACTCCTAAATTTATGCTTTTTTGTAATTCCTACCAAATTTCCTACTGAGTAGGTTTGTCTGTCCTTGTTTTAGGCAGACTTCATTCAAGCGTGTGTAAAAGAGTGTTTTTCGAGTAAAAAGACACAAAAATCCCTCGTGCAAAACTGCGTGTTTTGCATGTTTTCTGTCAAAATAGTCAAAAAGCTCTCCAGCGATAAAGATCTAATACGAGGCAGTCAGTCTTGCCTAAATATTCAGTCTTTTACGCTTGCCGGTAAATAAAATTACCTTAAATACCTCTAACGAAAAGTCCTTGGACTTGTCTAAAAGCCTTGTTGCTATTGGGTTATAGCGGCTTCTAAGAGGTGCTCCCCAGCTTGTCGAGCGTCTCCAAATCGGTGTTGCTCGTGAATGAATAACCCAACACTAGACGGAAAAAAAAATCTTTGCAATGAGATCAAATGAAGAACATTTAAAAAGAAATAATAATACAAATTTTTTTCGTTCCATGGGCGAATAGACCAAAATTTGTTTTTGGTCTGAAAAATGCGCAAATTTATTTAGTTTTTTTGGTAGCGGTTAAGCTGCTTTCAGAGCTTTAATACGCATAGAAAGACGTGATATTTTACGGCAAGCAGTGTTCTTATGAAGAATACCTTTTGACACACCACGCTGGATTTCTGGCTGAGCATCACGAAGTGCTGCATCTGCTAGTTTGGCGTCACCTTCAGCAATAGCCAATTCGATTTTTTTCACGAATGTGCGGATACGGCTACGTCTGCTTTTGTTTACAAGTGCTTTACTCGCATTGCGACGAATACGTTTCTTTGCTGATGAATGGTTTGCCATTTTAATATCTTTCTTGTTCGTTCTTAAATTCTTCTAATTTCTAATCTTGGTACGTGTTCATCTTTGTGAACAGGTTATCCCCAAGTTGTTCTGTGTTCGGAACGTTGTTTTGTAAGCTGTTGGGGGTATGTTTGTCAAGAAAAACTCTAACTTTTTTTGTTTTTCATATTAACTGTGCATTATCCCATGTTTAGCTTGGTTCCAATGTAAAATACGCAATCGTAAAGTTGGTGTCTTTTTCAAACTGAATTGATAATTTTTCAGATTGTCTTTGATAAGTGTTGTGCCCGGTTTCTGTCCAGCCCAATTGTGGTAAAAGGCTGCGGTAAAAACCGCTAATTGCATCAGAAGTCAAATTTTCCGATAGGGCCGTTGTTTTAATGATTCGTCCTTCGACTTTTTCGAAAATAAGAACGTCTTCGGTCGATTCGTATAGGCCGTCCATTAAAGGGATATCGTTGAGATATTGAAAAAACTTTGGCAGCTCGTGGGCTTGTTGTGCCTGCACGCCTTCGTTCTGCGCATATGAGGGCGATGGCAGCGATAAGATGGACGAGCATAGCATTGCAGTGCCCAGTGCGCTAAGCCTTGCTGTATGGGCTGCTGTGCGTATGAAGTGGTTAATGTGGCTATCTTGCATATATTTGCTCGTGTATGTGCTTGGGGGCATATTGGTTTATATTCGTTTGTTATTTCTGTTTTTGCGGGCAAAAAAATGTTGATCTGCCAGCTTGTACGATCTTCTTTATACCACCAGTCTTTTCAATTGAACAAGAACATCCGTTACAAGGGTGATTTTCGCGGTCATATACAGCAAAATGGTGCTGGAAATACCCCATATCACCTTTTGTGTTCTGGTAATCACGCAGGCTTGATCCTCCGGCTTTTATGGCTTCGTTCAACACCGATATTATGCAGTTATATAAGGTGTCGGTTTCCTTGGTCGTTAGTGAATTTGCGATTCGGTCGGGCCTGATACCGGCGTAGAACAACGCTTCGCTTACATAAATATTGCCAAGCCCCGCGACCACAGATTGGTCGAGCAGCGCGTTTTTTATTGGAGTTTTTTTGGTTTTCAGGTTTTCAAATAATTGTGTACCTGAAAAATGGTTGCCAAGTGGTTCTGGCCCCATATGGGCAAAGCTTTTATGTTGATCGATAGATTTTTCATCACTAAGCATTACCATACCAAAGCGGCGCGCATCATTATAAACAATTTGTGTGCCGCCTTTGAGTAAAATCACCAGATGATCATGCTTGGCTGGCGTATATTGCTGATGATCTTCGATAATCGTGACACGGCCTGACATGCCAAGGTGTAATATGACGATTTTCTCATCATTTAAATGAATCAAAATGTATTTTCCGCGCCGCGATAGCGTTTGAATAATGCGGCCCTCTAGATGGCTGGCAAAATTATCGGGGAAAGGCACACGTAGATCGGCTCTGTTTTGCGTGAGCTTCAATATTTGATGCCCTAGAATAGATTGTTCCAGGCCACGGCGCACAGTTTCGACTTCGGGTAATTCAGGCATAGTATGTTGATAGAATGCCTGTTAAAGGATGTAAAGCCGCTAATCGATTTTAGGTCGGTGTAAAGTGCTGTTGCAGATGTGTCTTGCTCCAGGAATAGGGACGATCTCTATATTCATTCAATACCCGTATTAAATTGGTTAGACCGAAAGGGCGTGCCTGATTAGGGTTCCATGATTGTATGGTCATGTTGTATGGATCGCTGCTATCTTGTTTTTGTGTCTGGCTTAGTACACTAAATCCCAAATTATAGTCATGAATTTGATTTTGCTCTTCTCTGAATTCGCGCATTTTTTGGCATAAGTAATCTGTGTCATTTGTGACAATCTGGTGTTTTGATATCGGCGCAACAGCCACTTCGCTGTAGCGGTCAGTTAATGATTCGAATTGTGCGCCTAAATCATCGATGAGACTTTGTTTGTTGATGCCCAGCACATGAAAATGAACATGACCGACAGTTTGTCCCGCTGGCTCACCATCGTTAATTAATATGGTGGCGGCGTTAATACCTGACTCGGATAATACTTGTTCAATGCGTTGATCGGCTAGCTCCCATAGTGCTCGTTCTTCGTCTTCTGTGAGGTCATCAAGGCGCGGTACATGGCGCGTTGGTACAATAAGTTCGTGAATGGGCGCCGCAACGGCTTTCGCGTCCTTGATCCGCCCTGCCCATGCGAGATCGTTGGTTGATGCTGATACAAAAGGTAGGCCAATACTGTGCTGTCTGGCTCGCGGATTTGCGCGTTCGATATTTTCTATCAGAATATCCAGATCGTTTATTTCAATCTCTATCATTATGCACGCCTTATACCGCGCTTCGGGCACGGAATTTCAGCTTTTATATTATGTGAAAAAGCTTAAAGAAGGCTGAATAAAACAAGGGGTATAGGATGAGGATAATCTTGCAATAGAAAAAGGCCGGAGCGTACTGCTCCGGCCTTTAAAAAACTTTATGACGTTAGGTTTGTCATGAAGACATGATTTACATCATGCCGCCCATGCCACCCATGCCGCCCATGCCGCCCATATCAGGCATGCCACCGGCACCTTTTTCGCTTGGGATGTCAGTGATCATTGCTTCTGTTGTAATCAGAAGACCTGCAACTGAGGCTGCGTCCTGAATCGCTGTACGAACAACTTTAACAGGATCAATGATGCCGGCTTTCACAAGGTTTGTGTACTCGCCTTTTTGTGCATCATAACCAAAGTCTGTACTCTTCTGGTCAAGAAGTTTACCAACAACGATAGAACCTTCAACGCCTGCATTTTGCGCGATCTGACGGATCGGAGACTGAATGGCGCGACGAATGATATCGATACCAACTTGTTGGTCGTTGTTATCACCCTTCAGGCCTTCAAGAGCAAGTGTTGAGAATAGAAGTGCAGAACCGCCGCCAGCGACGATACCTTCTTGAACAGCAGCACGTGTTGCGTGCATAGCATCGTCAACGCGGTCTTTACGTTCTTTCACTTCCATTTCTGTTGCACCACCAACGCGGATAACAGCAACGCCACCAGATAGTTTGGCTAGGCGCTCTTGTAGTTTCTCACGGTCGTAGTCAGAAGAAGTATCAGCAGCTTGGTTGCGGATTTGTGCGCAACGTGCTTCAATTTCTTTCTTTGCACCAGAGCCATCAACAATTGTTGTTTCTTCTTTTGTGATTTGAATTTTCTTGGCTGTACCAAGCATATCCAAAGTCACGTTTTCCAGTTTGATACCTAGATCTTCAGAAACAAGCTGTGCATCAGTCAGGATAGCCATGTCTTCAAGCATTGCTTTACGACGGTCACCAAAACCAGGTGCTTTTACAGCAGCAACTTTCAAGCCACCACGTAGTTTGTTAACAACAAGCGCTGCAAGTGCTTCGCCTTCAATGTCTTCAGCAATGATGACAAGTGGGCGGCTGCTTTGTACAACAGCTTCCAAAACTGGAAGAAGTGATTGCAGGCTTGAAAGTTTTTTCTCGTGTAGAAGGATGTATGGGTTTTCCAGTTCACAAACCATCTTGTCTCCGTTTGTTACGAAGTAAGGTGATAGGTAACCACGGTCAAACTGCATACCTTCAACAACGTCAAGTTCAAGTTCCATAGATTTGGATTCTTCAACTGTGATAACACCTTCGTTACCAACTTTTTCCATTGCTTCGGCAATTTTCTCGCCAACTTCAATGTCGCCATTTGCTGAGATTGTACCAATCTGAGCAACTTCGCCATTTGTTTTGATTGGCTTGGCACGTTTTGCAAGATCTTCAACGATAGCAGCAACAGCTTTGTCGATACCGCGTTTTAGGTCCATTGGGTTCATGCCGGCAGCAACAGCTTTGATACCTTCTTGTACAATTGATTGTGCAAGAACAGTTGCCGTTGTTGTGCCGTCACCAGCTAGATCGTTTTGTTTTTTAGCAGCTTCACTGATTAGTGCAGCGCCCATGTTTTCAAACTTGTCTTCAAGTTCGATTTCCTTGGCAACTGTCACACCGTCTTTTGTGATGCGCGGGGCACCGAAAGATTTGTCGATAACAACGTTACGACCTTTAGGACCTAGTGTTACTTTTACAGCGTCAGCCAAAATGTTAACGCCGCGAAGCAAACGCTCACGTGCATCTCCGTGGAATGATACTTGTTTAGCACTCATATTTTTTCTCCAGTTTTTAAAATTACGGCTATTTTATAACAGCCTTTTCATCGTTTGTTTTTATCAGCGGGGCTGTTTTAAGCAGCAACGATACCGATAATGTCTGATTCTTTCATGACCATCAGCTCTTCGCCGTCAATCGTGATTTCAGTGCCTGCCCATTTAGAGAAGATCACTTTGTCGCCTGTGGCAACGTCTAGTGGACGGACTTCGCCATTGTCATTAACGTGGCCTTTACCAACGGCAATGATTTCACCTTCCATAGGTTTTTCTTGTGCTGCATCCGGAATGATGATTCCGCCTGCTGTTTTGGCTTCTTGTTCTACGCGGCGAACGAGAACACGGTCGTGTAATGGACGAAATTTCATGGTTTTACCTCATGTAAATGGTTGTAATTAAACAATTTTTCAACCGGATAGCGGCCGAACAAATGAATGCTTTAGCACTCTATCCAGGTGAGTGCTAAAGATGTAGCGTGTCGCCAATTTAAAATCAAGGGAATTTATAAGAAAAATTATATGACGCTTTCGTTTGCACGCCATAAGGCTTTGCTGTGTATGCGGTGTTTTATGGCAGAGCTATTTATCAGAGTCCAGAGAAACTTTACCACATTGAGTCGTACTTTTATGGTTTGGTTCGGTTTTGTATATCTTGATTTGTGGCGGCGGGAATGTTGATGATTTTGCTTTGTGCCGTAAGCCTTTATGGGTGTCAGAGGGAAGGGCTATGGAGCAAAAACCAGCCGGATTTTGTCATACGGATTGCCCTGATCATCTTGAGCGATAAAGTCGCTATAGCTGAATACACCGGCCTGAATGTAACTTTCGTGGATTTGTATCCGTACTTTTTCGCCAATAGGATAGTCGATATATAAATCCGGTTTGTCCGGATATTCCATGCGCACATGTGTGACATGGGGGTTTGGGTGTTTGAACGTGGCGTAAACAGGTGTGCTGGTATAGATGGTCTGTGATCTGGTATATGCTTCGTCATTAATGACAATTGTGAACTGTCCGGCCTGGCCCGCCTTAATCTGTTGTCTGTTCTGTGCGCCGTCTTGATTTATTTCATTGCCGTAAATATCCGGCTCTGGCGGAAAATCTTTAGCAAGCTCTTTTAAATACTGGCTGCCTGTGTCATTGCCGTTCTTGCCAAAACTTTTGAGTTTATAGGCAGATCTGCCGCTTTCTTCGCTAGCCGAGAAGGCTGCATCAGGGATAGGGTCGGTGGCACGGTTCGGATCTTTTTCAGGTGATAAAAACTGGATCAGAAATACGGTGAGCAAAACTGCAGCTATGATAATGGCTGTTTCTTTCATCACTTTAACTCTTGTTTGTGTTTGAATGCCTTATGGCTTTTATATTATAAGGATAACGCAGCCGGCCGCTATTAACAAACTGGAAATATTTAAGTGTTATTATGGTATTTAGTAGAAAAGGATTTTTTGCTATAATTGTGTAAAGAACAGGAGGTTTTGCTATATGGCGGATTTCTCTAAACAGTTTTTTAAAAATTACTGTTTAACAACGGCCGAAATATTTTATCATTTGCCTGATTATCCGAAGCTTTTACAAAGCTATATATGGCAAGATTACGATCTTGTACCTCAATTCCCGGTTTTATTGTCTTTTCTTGATTTCTGGTCATCCGAACTGGATGGGCGGTTGCATTCTGTATGTGTGGCAAGTTCGGATATCATAACGCCCGGTGAGTTTTCACATTGTAATGTTGAAATCGTTATTCAGTAACCCGCTTTTTCTTAAATTCGAATGTCGCTTTATTTCTTTTTCTTTGGAAGAAGAACTTGTGCAAAAGCGTAGGCAATACCGCCTGTTGTGATGAACAACATGATTGTATCGACAATGATACTACAGGTATCCTGAATAATTTGTATGGTCGCAAAATCTTGCGGGGCTTCTGCGGGTGTGCCGAAAAACGCTTCCAAAAATATTTTATATAGGAATAGGGATGGGATAAAACAAATCATCCATGTTGCGGCAATAAACAGCGCTGGTTTAAAGCCTTTAATCTTTTTGTACAGATTCGGTATCGGGTGGTTGATGGCTGCTGGAATATAAAACCATGTGAATTTAAACAGCCATAATACAAGCGCCAGAATTAACATCGCAGATATAAAGGCAAAAAGGCTCGGATCCTGTTCGGCATTTTGAACCTGTTGCATATTATCTTGCATATACATGTATAAAAGCCCGAGTAAACCGGCCATAAGGAATTTTATTACGACATAAGATACTGTGCCGCGCATAATACCAAGGGCGCGGTTGTGAAGTTTCTCCATATCTTTTTCGATATTACCCGTGGGCTTGAATGGCCATGTCTGTCCCAGAAATATCAAGCGGATAAAGTGTGAAATCATCCAGCCATCGGCAAAGAATGATGGCAACATCACCATGGCTTGACGCACATATTGTTCCTGCCAGCCAAAGGCAATGACAAGGTTCCAGCAGACAATTTTTATCATGATTGGTATGATAGCAAGTCGCGCCAGATAGCCGCGGTAATGCCAGAATAGTCTGTAAGATTTGCCGGCGCTTTCTATGATGTCAAATGGTGCCATGATATTTTTATGTTTCTATATTCGGGAGGTGAATTTATGCCACACCCAGTTTTTGTTGTAGGTTGGATGAAGATGTCGTGTATTGGAAACGTACGACTTTATCGGGGTAAACATATTGTGATGCGGCGTGTGCCATGAGGGCGCATTCATGAAAACCGGACAGGATAAGTTTTAATTTACCCGGATATGTATTGATGTCACCAATGGCAAATATGGAAGGCTCGGATGTTTCGAATTTTTCCGTATCAACATCAATCAGGTTTTTATCTAGATTTAAGCCCCATTGTGCTACTGGCCCCAGTTTCATTGTCAGGCCATAAAATGGCAGCATTGTGTCGCATTCAATCTTGTAATCATCCGTGTCTTTGGCTTTTATCGTGACAGAGCTTAGCGCTCCATTTTCACCGTTTAGCTCGCTGATCTGGCCGATATGTAATTTGACATCGCCTTTTTTTACAAGTGCGCGCATTTTATTCACGCTGTCGGGTGCGGCTCTGAAATCATCGCGGCGGTGAACAAGGTGCATACTGCGTGCGGTGGGCTGTAGGGCAAGTAGCCAGTCAAGTGCGGAATCGCCGCCACCGGAAATAACGATATCCTTGCCCTTGAATTGCTCCATTCTGCGTACGGAATAAAAGACGGATTTATCTTCAAATTCCTCCAGATCGGCCAGAGGCGGTTTTTTGGGAACGAAAGATCCGCCGCCGGCTGCAATGGCGATAACTGGGGCTTCTATTATCGTTCCGATATCTGTTGTAAGCTCCCAATTCCCATTATCCAGCTTCTGGATTTTTTCAGCCATTTGCGAGAGGTGGAAAGTCGGGTTAAAGGGTTTGGCCTGCTCCATTAAACGGTCAGTTAGCTCTTGCCCTGTAACAACAGGCAGCGCCGGAATATCATAGATCGGCTTTTCCGGATATAGCTCGGCACACTGGCCGCCGGGTTTATCAAGGATATCGACAAGGTGGGCTTTCATATCCAAAAGACCCAGTTCAAATACAGCAAAAAGGCCAACAGGGCCCGCGCCGATGATAATGACATCTGTCTTGTGGCGGGTGTTATCGCCTATCATTATTTCACTACTCATTAGTGACGATCCATTCTTCTATTTCGTTTATAACTTACTCGTGTCATATTGCACATGTTGCGCGGGTGCGTTACCGCACTGATGACGCAGAACCAATGTAAACAGTTTGCTCCAGAGTTCAATGTAAAGTTCTATGCAAAACACAGCTCAAAACCAAGTACAGAATTATAAAATTATCATATTTTGGCTCATGGCGTGTGCCGGAATGGTGTTTGTTATGGCTGTGATCGGCGCGATTACGCGTCTTACCGAATCCGGCCTGTCGATGGTTGAATGGCGACCATTTATTGGAATGTTGCCACCGCATGGTGATGCGGAATGGCAGCGTGTATTCGAATTGTATCAACAGACGCCGGAATATATGCATAAAAATGGCTGGATGGAGATTGAAGATTTCAAGCGCATATTCTTTTGGGAATGGCTGCACCGTTTATGGGGGCGCATGATAGGTGTGGTTTATGGTTTGCCGTTTTTCTTGTTTTTATTGCGCGGCAGCTTGCCGCGAAAATATCTGCCGCATTTTTTTGGTCTGTTGTTATTGGGTGGATCACAAGGGCTTATCGGTTGGTGGATGGTCAAAAGCGGTTTGATTGACCGTCCGGATGTCAGCCATTTCCGGCTGGCGACACATTTGGGCATGGCATTTTTAATATATGCCTGCATTGTGGGTTTGTTGTTATCAGTGAAAAAATCTGGCAGTGCCGTTATGGATGAACAAGGCGTACGTTTACCGCTATGTATAGTGAAGCCGTTTGGTTTGGTAGCGCTGCTGATGTTTTCAATCACAATGGTTTGGGGCGCTTTTGTTGCCGGACTTGATGCCGGTATGATTTATAACCATTTCCCGCAAATGGCTAGAGGCAGTATTTTCCCCGAAGAGCCATATTTCCAGTCCGCTATTTTACATGATCATGCATGGGTACAGTTCACCCACCGCGCCTTGGCCGTTACTACGGGAGTGGTTATTTTTCTTTATGGCTGGGTGATGAAATCGTATCTAATACAGCTAGTCGTGGTGTTTCAGGTTATGCTTGGCATCACAGCACTGGTGACACAGCTATGGATTCCGGTTGCCGCTATGCATCAGGCCGGCGCGTTTATATTATTGACGGTATTAATAATTCAAATTCACCGCAGTTTTTATTCGCCGTGCAAAGCCGCCAAACAAAGTGAGGGTAAAACACTAAGCGCAAAGGCTAGTACAAAAGAGGTCGATGCCCTATGAGCGATAAAACATCAGATATTCATGTTCCTTTCGGTCTTCATGTTTGGAGCGGCGCGGTAAGCTCTGCGCCTGGCCTGTGGTCCGGTATCGGTAATTTTGAAACATTGCTTTTAAAGGACGACTTGAAAGATATCAGTGTGAAAAAGCCTGTTTTTATTACGGGGCTGGCCAGAGGCGGCAGTACGCTTCTTCTTGAGATTATGAACGGGGTAACGGGTGCTGCTACCCATCGCTATGCGGATTATCCGTTTTTATATACGCCATATTTCTGGAATGTGTTTTTGGGGTTGATGCCCCGTGTTAAAGAAAAACCGGCTGAGCGCGCACATGGTGATCGTTTGATGATCACCAGCCATAGTCCCGAAGCCATGGAGGAGGTGCTGTGGATGGGTTTTTTCAAAGATGCGCATGATCCGCTGCATAGTAATGTTCTGACACATGTGAGAGATGACGATAAATTCGCGCAGTTTTACACTGATCATATTCGCAAGCTTTTATATGTACGTAAGGCGCGGCGCTATGTGGCCAAGAATAATAACAACATCACCCGTATTGCGTATTTGCAGGCGCTATTTTCTGATGCGCGTTTTGTTGTACCGGTGCGTGATCCTGTAACGCATATTGTGTCATTGATGCGTCAGCATGAACGGTTTAGCAAAATTCATGCAAAGAATAAGCGCGGCCTTAATCATATGCAGCGTGTTGGGCATTTTGAATTCGGTCTGGACCGCAGACCTATCAATGCGGGTAATGATTATGATGTCGCACAGATCCAGCAATGCTGGAATAACGGTGAGGAAGTGAAAGGCTGGGCGCTGTATTGGGTGCATTTATATGGAGCGCTTCAATCGCAGATAAAGAATAATGATGAGCTATCAAACGCCGTGCAAATTGTGCGTTATGAGGATTTGTGTGAGAATCCGCAACAGCAGCTAAGCCAGATAGCTGATCATTGTGATTTGGAAATGGAAGCAGATTACATTAAGGGCTGTGCCACGAATATTTGCGCGCCTGCGTATTATGATGTAAACCTAGATGCGCGTGATATCGCGATGATTAAAGATATTACATCTCAGACTGCTCGCCTTTACGGCTATTCGTGATATGCTTATTCCAGCATTCATATCCCTTTGATTGAACACGATATATGAAGTGAATTATATTGTATAAAAACACAAATATATAAAACAAATATGGAAGTGTGCCGTGGTTGATAAAATTATAAATACTCTCGCCTTTTTGGCTTTGCTGTTTTTAATATTTCTTGGTGGCTTTGCCGTATCTTTCTTTAAGGCTGGCCCTTATGAAATGATGCATACAGGGTTTAGCGCAATGAAAATCGCTTATAAAATCCAGCATGCCAACTTGAATGAATCGTTTTTTGTCTGGCCAGAGCCGAATAATTATATCGGTCAGAGCGGCGTGACGGTTTATGACACAGATAAGGCGTATGATGGGTACACATTATATAGCCCGTCATCCGAACAAGCGGCATATTTGCTGGATATGAATGGGGAGGTTGTTCATTCTTGGGCAATGCCATTCAGCAAAGCATGGAAAATTCCACCGCATATTGATAGTCCGGTGAAAGATAACAAGATTATCTGGCGCGGCTTACATCTATTTCCCAATGGTGATTTATTGGCTGTTTATAACGCCGTTGAAACAACGCCTTATGGATATGGTGTTGTGAAGATCGATAAGGATTCCAACATTATCTGGCGCTATCCCGGTTTTGCCCATCATGATATTTCCGTTGGTGAGGATGGCCGCGTTTATATATTGACCAACAAAGTCACAGAAGATGTTGTTGCGGGCGCGCCACATTTGAACCCGCCATTATTCGATGAATATGTCAGTATCTTGTCACCTGATGGACAGCTTGAAAAATCAATTTCGATTTATGATGCTTTTGCTAATTCAGAATATTTCAGTGAAGTGGTTGAATATTTCACCCAGACACAGCGTGCGGATATTTCTACTTCTAATGCGGAATATGGTGACATTATTCACCCTAATACAGTGACTTATATCGGGGCAGAAGAAGCAGAAAAGCAGCCATTATTCCAGCAAGGACAGATATTAATCAGCTTGCGTGAACATGATATTCTTGCGGTTTTAGACCCGCAGACCGAAACAATTATATGGGCTGCGCGTGGTTTTTGGCGCGCCCAACATAGCGCGCGTATGACCAAAGACGGTAATATTGTTCTGTTTGATAATGATGGCCCTCAAACCACGCCGCGTAAAAGCCGTGTTCTGGAATATGATCCGGTGTTTGATCGTATTGTCTGGTCTTATGAGGGGACAGCCGAGCGTCCGTTTTATAGTTCTGTCCGTGCAGCGGTACAGTCCTTACCTAATTCTAATGTGCTTGTGACATCCTATGAAAATGGTAGATTGTTTGAGGTGACGCAAAAAGGCGAGATTGTCTGGGAATTCTTTACTTCAGATACGCTGGAGGGTGACCCGATGCGTATTGCAGGTGTTCATAGCGGATTTCGTTTTTCCAAAGATGAGCTTTTATTTTTAAACGAAGGTGAGTAACAGGTAATGAATGATATGCAATCCGGAAAGTTTCGCGCGATCTTTGCCGTCTTAATGTTTGCGGCAGTAATTTTTCCATTATCAGCAGCACAGGCCTATATTGGCCCCGGCGCGGTGGTTGTTGTTCTGGGCGCCTTATTCGGCCCTGTCGTCGCAATTGTAGCCAGTGTGGCCTTAGTCGCGCTTTGGCCGGCGCGGTATTTTTATAAAAAATGGAAGCGCAAGAAGGAAGGCTCTGTTTCTGAAGAACTTTCCGTGGAAGATAAAGATAAGGCAATTGATAAAAGCACCAAGGCAAATGCCGGTGATAGTCATCAAGATAGTGATGACGGATATGGCGATTAGTTCTCTTTAGGTGTCTGATTGAAAATTTACATGGCACTTTATATGGAATTTGTGCGTTCAGGCCTTGTTTGCCGTGACTGACAACACGGTTTTTCATGATCAGCTTGATTTGGTTCTTATGTAGTTAAGGTTTGTGGCTATGGACGATAGATGTGTTGTTGCCGCGATCTTTTTGTTCGATGGGCTTGTCTATCTCTGTCGCTTTTTCAGGAGCATCCACAGCGCTATGTTCGGAGCCATCAAATGCGCCTTTGGCTTCGCTGGCTAGACCATCTTCGGGGTCGAATTCTTTATATTCTTTTTCAGGTGATTTTTCGGATTTTTCACCTTTTTTGTCGGCTTTCTGTTCGGCTTTTGTGGAAGCACCTTCGTTGAAGCCTTCTGTAGGGTCCGGCGCTACGCCGCCACCACTTGATGATGAGCTTCCAGTGTCTCCTGTATCGCCGCTGCCTGCTGTTTCCTCAAAATTGCCGGATAGTTTGCCGTGACCAAACTTAAGATCACCATCATCCGGTGCTACAGAAGTTGCTGTGGCGGAAGTGTTAACATCAGGCATGCCTCCATGGGTTTCTTGTTTTGGAGTGTCCTGTGTGGGCACGTCTTGTTTCGGTGTTTCTTTGTGACTGGCTGTATTTTCAGTCTCTGGCGCAGTTTTCGCTTTAGCCTGCTGCTGCTGCTGCTGTTGCTGCTGCTGTTGGGCTTGGCGTTGTTGCTCTCTTTGGAATTGTTCTGGTCTGTTTTGTGCAGTCCACTGTTTTGCGGCTTGATTGATCTGTTCTTGTTGGGCCGCTTTTTCCATTGCTTTGGTTGCGCTGCGGCCAAAAGTTATCGCGTATAGATCACGCATATTGCGCCCCATATTCCATGGCAGCCACCTGCGGCTAGAAGTCATACGTTTTCTATCCAGACCCAACTCGTCTGATTTCTCATCAAGTTTAGATTTTAGGGTATTGCCCTGTCTATCAACGAGGGATCGTCCATATCGGCGAGTACGGTTAAATGTTTCATCGCCGCTATTGGTAAGTTTGCGTCTTTCTTTCCAAGTGTTGTAGCCATGCAGTTTTTCTTTCAGTGGGGCACGCAACGGGCTTACAAGCCAGTCCAGTGGCTTGTTAATCGCATCATTTACCGAATGCGGCATAAATGGTAGCGCGATCGGTGCAAATTTTGAATTCCATGGCTCAAGATGGGGCATGCGGGCATAGCTGACTTCAACATGTCTGTATTTTTCATCTGATAAAGGGCCGCCCGGTGCTTTTAAACGATTTAGAATAATCAATGCTTGTCCGGCTGTGCCGCTATCGAGTTTGTTACCGCGATAGAAGTGAAGCTGGGAATATCCTTTTTCAAGGACAAGCGATAAGATTGCTTTTTCTAGGAGTTTTTCGGAAAGCTGGCCATTTTTCGCACCTGTCAGCACAAAGTAGTCACCATGGTCACGCATACCGTTCAGGCGGCGGTAAATCCGGCCTGCCAATGTGGCTTGCATTAATTCTGCATCTTCAAAACCTTGCCAGGCGTCATCCTTGCCCGGCGCATCAATACCTTCGGGGTCGTCTTCTTCGCTTAGGGTTTTGTAATAGCCGGGACCGCTTTTTTTGCGACTTTGCGCTTGTAGCTCTTCAAGTTCATCATCACTGATGTTGGAATTGTTTTCGTTATCGCCTGATGCGTCATGTGGAATGATATAGGCAGTTTGTTCGTTATTCGCGCCGTTTGCGGATGGTTCATCGCCGGTTACATTCGCGCCCTGTTCAGGGATTTCGCCTTCCGGCTTTGCTTTTGCCTTTGGCGTTTTTGGCTTTGTCTCTGATTGTGTGTTTGTAGGTTGTTCGCTATCTTGTGTATGTGCATCAAGGGGGATAACAGGTGTTACATCCCCTTGTTCGTTTGGTGCTTCTAATGGGTCTAAGACCATGACCATCTTGCTTGTACTTTCAACCTCTATTATTGCTTCTATTATTGGCTCTGTTTAATAAACAATTATTTTAATATGTCGAGCCGTTTTTATTCATGTTTTCAGAGCGTTACATCTATCGGTTTTTGCTCGAATTTCATAATACCCCCATATTGTGCCATAAGTGGTTAACATATTGCAAATTTCATAGATATTTTGTTTTGGTATAATTTCTGTGTGGATATCGCTCTGTAACCTTTGATGGTTAAGAGATACATTTGATGTGTATTAGGCGTAAAAATTGCGCGAAATAACAGGAAATAGCGATTAAATGGCCTTGGCAGCGTTCTTCGTATCAACTGGTGTTAAAAGCGCATTATAAAGCTTCATATATTCCTCGACCACGGCATCTTCGGTAAAACGTTCTTGGAATGTTTCCTGCCCGCCCTTGATCACGCGTTCACATAGCTCTTTATCATTGAGGAAGCGGTTCATATATTCGCTTAGCGCGGCGGTATCATCAATTTCCATTAATAATCCGTTCTGTTCGTGCTTCATATATTCTTTCGGCCCCTGTGAAGCCGCAGCGATAATTGGCGTTTTCATAGCCCATGCTTCGACCATGACCGTGCCAAAAGGTTCGTAGCGGCTGGGAAATACGCAAAAATCACTGGCTTTTAGAACCGCGGCGCGATCATCCTGCCAGCCAAGGAAACGGACGCGGTCTTGCAGGCCGAGATCGTTCATTTGCTGTTCAAGTTTTTCCCTGTCTTCGCCTTCACCGGCAATCCAAAGATATGCGTCGGGCACGGCTGTAAATGCATCAAGGAGTGTATCAAGCCCCTTTTTCCAATGTAGTCGCGCAAGGGCGCAGAATACTTTGGCGTCTTCGGGGGTGTCATAGTCGCTGCGTTTTAAGGCAGGGGTGTCATAATCAAGATCTGCATAAGTATGAATAGTATGTGCCATTTCATCCGGCGCGCCTTGTTTGCGGATATTGCGGGCAATATCAAATGTTACGCCGACATAAGCATCGCAATGTTTGAATCGTTTGAGGTCGTAATAGCCGCCAAACCAGCCAATATGTTTCCATGGTCCTAGTGTGTAGTAAGATGAGGCCCGTCCCATAAAAGTCTGCACGATATCGGGTTGATATTCGTTGATTATTTTATGCATTTGGCCTTTTGTCTTGAAATCAAGCAAGCCGCCAAAGGGTAGGGTTTTGTATTTGATACCGTCTTGTTCGAGTATCTTGATGCGTGTTTCATCCGGACGGATAATAACCAGTTGATCAAGATCTGTGCGGTGTAATGCCCGAACAAGATCCATAAAGAATGTTTCGGCGCCGCCATGTGCGGCACCGGCCATGACTTGTACTATTTTCATTCTGCGCTTGGTGTCTCGGCGTCTGTAGTTTCCGAGCCTTCATAGGCTTTTTCCATTTGCTCTTGGCGCTGGGCTTCTGAATTTTGAAGGCTTTCAAATGCTTTTTCCAGCTCTTCTTCAGATATGACTTCCTCACCTGGAATGGTTTGTGTTGTCGCTTCGCCGACTTCGTCCGCTGTGTCTTCTACCGCGTCTATAACATCTGTTGCAGCATCATTTGCTTCTTCTTCCACAGCGTCCATAACGCCTGTTGCGGCTTCGGTGGCATCTTCCAAAGACTCTTCAGTTTCCTTCATTGCATCTTCGCTGGCTTCTGCGGCATCGTCCATTACTTCATCAACTGTCTGAGTCGCCTCATCTGTCACTTCGTCCAATGTGTCAGCCGCTTCGCTGTTTAGTGTTTCGGCTGTGTCTTCGACGGTTTCAGCTGTCTGGCTTACTGATTCTTCGATTGTTGCAGCAGCTTTTTCAATTGGCGGAGGCTCAGGCATTGTTGCATCAATGCCTGCCGGCCAATCAATATCGTTCAATAGCGCAACAAGCTCTTCTTTTGTGTTGGTCATTGAGGCGCGCAGGCCTTCACATGTTTGCTCTGTGATAACAGGTTTACGGATCAGGCGGGAATTTGTGTATTGTGCGGCTTGATCAATCAGATTCAGGAAGTTATGAATTTCTTCCGGATTGGAAAAGCGACCATCATCAACGGCCTTATCCAATACATCTTGTTTATATTCAGCAACAGGAAGGACGCGATCTGTCCATTCTGTGTATTTAGAAGAAACGCTGGGGCCGATTTCCGGGTGCATTTCGTTACAGGCCTTTACAGCATCGCCAACATGTTCATGGACAAGGTCGACACTTTTGACCATTCCGAATGCAACTCTTAATTTTCCAAGATCTTCTGATTGCTCGAGTGTGAGTTTTCCAGCGAGGTCCTTGGCTTGCGCTTTCATTTTTTCGATATAAGGGTTCGCAGCCGTTTCAACCGGGTCGGCGGCACGGGCACTATTCATAGGGCTGATTACAAGCAAGCCTGTAAGGGCAAGTGTCATGAAAGAAAGAGTGCTGGAGTTGCGTGTTGGCATTTTTGTAAATCCTGTGGTGTGTGTATTGAAAATTCAATTCAGACAATAGAATAAGGGCTTAAAAAGAAAGGCACAATAGAAAAAACATTAAACAAACGGCTTAAGAGGGCTTAAAAAAAGTCACCGGGGGTTAACCCGGTGACTTAAGGCATGATTATCTAAAGAATATGAAGTGGTCAGATTAATGATGTGTGGGGCAAGATCGTTCTGACCTATTCAATAGATAGTAGGTCGTAATTACGGGCACGGCTATGCCGATGCAGTGACGTTTATATCGTCCGCAACTTATTTTCCGTACCATAGATGATGATCTCATAATTATATGAAATAGGTGTGAAATATCACTCGTATTTGAGTAAACAAAAGATCAAATTCTACCTATCGCTAGGCGCTTAAAATAAGTAAGAAAGCGGATAAGAAAAATGCCGTTAGAATCAATATCTAACGGCATTTTTATATGTTTGAATTAAAAAAAACTGATACGGAACAATGTAAATTTTACACTGCTATTTTGCTATTCCTAGCGGTGCCACCAGCCTTTTTTCTTGTCTTTAGGCGCTTCATTGACAGTTTCGTATTCTTTGGCGGCTTGTTCGCCAGTGTCATTGGACGCTTTGATGTTCTTGTCTTGTGATTTTGAGGTCTCAGTCTTTTTACTGTCGCCTTCTTCTTGTTTTTTTGCCTTAGATGAGGCCTTAGCCTTTTTTGCAGTTGTCTTTTTAACCTCAGCATCAACGGGAGCACTGACGTTGTCATCTTCCTTGCTTTTTGCTTTGGTTGCCGCAGCTTTAGGCTTACGTGTTGTTTTCTTCTTTGGCTGTTCTTTTATATCCGCCTCAGCAGTATCGGCTTGGGCGACTTGTGTTGCCTGTGCGTCTACTTCTTTGTTGTCATCCTTTTTGGAACGTGAAGATCTTCTGCGTGAAGGCTTTTTATCTTCTGTATCTTTTTCAGATGCCGGGTTTTGGTTTTCTTTGTTTTCTTTTTC
>JAUILO010000013.1 GCA_030432775.1 Alphaproteobacteria bacterium | reverse complement strand
CGATGGAGATGAGACCGATGAATTGGAATGATTTTGTTGAGGCCGCATATCGTTTAAAAGGAGATTTGTTTATTTCGCAGAAGTCCTGGGCGCATGCCTGTGCCATATTGGGCCGAAACGGCGCGGCTATTTGCTTGTTGTTGACTGATCAGGCGCAGCTTCGTTCCCATAAACCCGTCCAAAAGACCGGCGCTTACTTCAATGCTATGATTAACCGCGCAAAAGAGGGCGATCTGCACTTACATAACTCAATCTTTGGCATTCTGCAGCGTGAAGAAGCCGCGTAAATTGACAAAAACCCCAGAGATGTTATAACATGTGTAATAACTGAATTTTAATATGGTGAACTGTATGGAACTTAAAGTAACAAAAATTGGTAATTCTCTGGGTGTTGTTTTACCGAAAGAGCTTTTAGCTAATCTTAAATTAGATAAAGGTGATGCGCTATGGGTTACTGAATCTCAATCAGGGTATCGTATTACACCATATGACCCGGAGTTTGGTGAACAAATGGATGCAGCCAGAGCGATCATGAAAAAACGTCGTAATGTGTTGCATGAACTTGCAAAATGACAACATCTCATAAATGGATATTAGAAAGCGTTGTTCATGCTATTCATGATGAGCAAATAGCAGAACATGGTGGGTTACAGGGAACAAGAGATTTAAAACTTTTGCAATCTGCTTTAGCACGTCCTCAAAACTTATTTAATTACAATGAGCCGGATATAGCAAAACTCGCTGCATCTTATGGGTATGGTATTTCCAGAAACCATCCTTTTAATGATGGAAACAAGCGCACGGCTTTTGTTGTTGTCGAATTGTTTCTCATGCTTAATGGTTATGAACTTATGGCTGATGATGGTGCATGTGTTCTGACGATGCTTGAGGTTGCGAGTGGTGAAATCGCCGAAGAGGCGTTCGCCGATTGGATCCGTGATAATATTGTAAAACGGTGAGTGATTGATGAAATGATTTTTTACTCATTTGAGTGAATAATCATTTGTCTTTCAGATATTCAACCCAAAGTTCGCGCGTGATATCGGCAACGGTACGATCTTCTGTAATGGCTTTGGTCTTCATTTGTTTATAAAGTGAAACGTCAAAATCAACATTGAGCCGTTTTTTAGGGGAGGGGGTATCTGTTACATCCTCCATCAGTTTTTCTTTAATCGTTTTACTTGGTCTTTTGGCACTAAGCGACATGACGATATTCCCCTTCGTATAGTGACTTTAATTCTTCGGCGATAGATCTGATTTCAGTGCGTGCTTGTACGGCAGTAAGTCCGTCAAAAACACTTAATCCTTGCGCGGCACTTCTTGGGTAAACTTGGCGCTGTGTTGTACAGCTTTCAAAAACCGGAAGGTCATATTCCGTGAGAGCATCAACCACTTCGCGCTCTAATAATGTTCGTTTAACCGCGCGAGAAACGACAAAGGCTGCTTTAGGTAAACCTTCAGTGACGTTCTGACGTGCCTTTATAAGATCAACAAGATCTGCCGTTGCCCAAATATCATATGGGCTGGGTTGTACGGGAATAAGAATTACATCTGATACTTTAATCACTGCGCTCATCATGCCTTCAAGTTTTGCAGCGCCGTCAATTACAACCATGTCATAAGCCGCGGCTATTCCGGGAAGTGCTTTTAAATTATCAGGCTTATTGTAGGCAATGAAGGGGAGGGGATTATCTTCTCTGGCTGCATGCCAATCGCTCGAACTTCCTTGAGGGTCTGTATCGACCAATAATGTTTTAAATTCTTTGTCATGGTAATAACGCGCTAAGTTTGTACTGAGCGTTGTCTTACCGCATCCACCTTTAGGGTTCAGTATGGAAATGATGGGCATATAGAAAAATCCTTACTTGAGTTAATGTGTTAAAACACAATACATGATATATACATTTACTCATATGAGTGGTTATATATCAAGCCTTAATAAGCGTTAATTGAGAAATTCATGCACCTTATGGTTTCCGTTACTAAGCATATTTAGCAAATCAAAGCGGGCTTTTATATCCCCCTTAGATGCCACTAAAAATCTGGGTGCAGGTGTAACCCCCGATACAGTTAACGGAGAGCCTATTTTGGTAGAGATTTGTTTCTTATTTTGTGTGGAGCATATTAAAAAACATATCAATCAGCTTCGGCACCTTTTCCGACAGCATGAAGTTTTCAGTGTCGCTAAGATATTCAAATAAAATGCCCCTGATATAGCAGCCCCATGCTTCAGCTAAAAAGTCATGATCAGCGTTTTTTGAAAGCTCTCCGCTTGCTTTTGCCTTTAAAAAATATTGAGCAAGGGCATTTTGAGACTCCGCTTTTTTTGCAAGGTGACCTTCTTTAAGATGCGCTAACTCTCCGGTGTAGTTGTTACGCATCAGAAACAGGGTAAGAGATTGGCGTTTCTGTTCATCGTTCTCTAAATCCAAAAGGATCTTAATTGTGAACTCTCGGAGCTGCATTAGTGGAGCAGGGTGGTCATTCTCTAAATCTTCAAACATCATATCAATAAAAGGCCTGTGAAGGTCTTCATGTAGCGCCTTGTATATCTCGGTTTTGTTTTCGAAATGCCAATATATTGCGCCCCTGGTTACTTTTGCGGCTTTGGCTATCTCATCGAGTGTGCTGCGCGCAAACCCTTTGTCAGAGAATATCTTCGCTGCTGCTTTCAGGATGTTTTGGCGGGTTTGTTCTGCGTCTTCTTTTTTACGTCTCATAAAGTGCTTGCAATCCTTTTCTTGACTATATACATACATGAATGTATGTTAAAAATATAGCTGTTGAAAAATGTAATGTCCAGTTTTTTGATTTTTGTACACAAAAGGTCTTGGTAATGAAGAAGTTTATAATCGTGTTTGTCTTGGTCGTGCTTGCCGGTGCGGGTTGGTATTGGAAATCTTCACATAGTGGAGATGAGGCTGGATCAGAGAGGCATATGGGTGGGCCGCAGTCTGTCGCTGTTTTAACCTTGGAGAAGCAAAAGGTTACGTTTACGCATGAGCTTCCGGGACGTATTACGCCGTACAGACAGTCTCAGGTTCGCCCGCAAGTCGATGGTATTATTACTGAGCGCTTGTTTGAGGAGGGTGCAACAGTTGAAAAAGGTCAGCAGCTCTATCAGATTGATGATGCGCGCTATCGCGCTGCCTTGAATAGTGCGATCGCGGATATGAAGAGTGCGGAAGCGAATATCAAGTCTGTGGAAGCTCGCGCCCAAAGGTACAAAGATCTTGTTAAAATTAATGCCGTTAGTGAGCAGGAATATGATGATGTAACTGCTGAGCTGGATCAGGCAAAGGCTGCCGTTGCTGTAGCGCAGGCTGCTGTTGACGTCGCGCAGGTTAACCTTGATTACACAAAAGTTTATGCGCCAATTGCTGGTCGTATCGGTCGTTCAATTGTAACGGAAGGCGCGTTGGTGACTGCGAACCAATCTCAATATCTTGCGATTATTACACAACTTAATCCTGTTTATGTGGATATGCAGCAATCTGGTGCTAGTGCTATGCAATTGCGTGCACGGTTGGTTGGTAAAGGGTCTACGTCTGTTAAGCTTGTGATGGATGACAACAAGAACACGCAATATGCCCATGAAGGGACTTTGAAGTTCTCAGAGGTTACTGTAAACGAAACGGCCGGCGCCATCACTTTACGTGCGTTGTTTCCTAATCCTGACTCTGTTTTACTGCCTGGCTTGTTTGTAAGGGCAAATCTTAATCTTGGGGAAGATACAGTTCTTCTGGTTCCTCAACGTGCCACAATACGAAGTCCCGATGGCAGTATTTCCGCTTGGGTTGTCGATGCGAATAATAAGGCTCAGCCAAGAAATATTAAAGTTGAACGTGCATATAAAGACAGCTGGGTCATTACGGAAGGTCTTAGCGTAGGTGATAAAGTCATCGTGCAGGGATATCAAAAAGTCGGCCCCGGATCAGTTGTGTCACCATCGCCGTGGGCGCCGAACGGGCAAGCACAAGCAGCACAAACAGGGCATAAGGAGTAAACACCCATGGCACGTTTTTTTATTGATCGCCCTGTATTTGCATGGGTTATAGCAATCATTATTATGTTGGCGGGGGTGCTGTCTATTCGCTCTTTGCCTATCGAGCAATATCCGAAAGTTGCCCCCCCGACGGTTGCGATTAATGCGTCTTATCCCGGTGCTTCCGCAGAAACGGTTGAAAATTCGGTCACGCAGGTGATTGAACAACGGCTGACAGGTATTGATAATTTGCGTTACTTCACGTCCAGTAGTGCTGATGGCTCTATGACGATTACACTGACTTTTGAACCTGAAGCTGACCCTGATATTGCGCAGGTTCAAACCCAGAATAAAGTGCAGGGTGCTGTAACTCAGCTTCCTCAAGAGGTTCAGGCGCTTGGTGTGACGGTTACCAAATCGAATGACAGCTTCTTATTGGTTGTTGGTGTATATGCTGAAGATGGCAGCATGGATCAGGGTGAGCTTGGTGACATGCTTGTCAGTACGTTCAGAGAACCGCTTTCACGTGTCAGTGGTGTTGGTAATGTACGTGTGTTCGGGGATCAGCACGCTATGCGTATATGGCTCGACCCTGCAAAGCTCTATAGTTACAATTTGACGCCTATTGATGTTCAAAGCGCTATTCAGGTACAAAATACTGATATTTCTGCAGGTCAACTCGGTGGTATGCCTGCCATTGATACTCAACAAATTAATGCGACTGTGAAGGCGCAAGCCAGACTGGAAACGGTTGAAGATTTTGAGCGTATTGTCCTGCGTGTGAACACCGACGGTTCTCAGGTTCGATTGAAGGATGTTGCGACATTAGAATTAGGGTCTGAAAGTTATGACCGTATTGTGCGTTATCGCAGAATGCCCGCATCAGGCATGGCGATTACATTGGCGACAGGTGCAAATGCACTGGAAACAGCGGAGCTTGTAAAGGAAAAGGTTGCTGAATTAGCGGAGTTTATGCCTGAAGGTGTGAAAATCGTTTATCCGCTGGACGCAACGCCATTTATTGAGCTGTCTATTGAATCTGTCGTTCATACCCTAATCGAGGCGGTTGTTCTGGTCTTTTTCGTGATGTTGCTGTTTTTGCAGAATCTGCGCGCTACGCTGATTCCTACAATTGCGGTTCCTGTTGTTTTGCTCGGGACTTTTGCGGTTTTGCTGGCATTTGGTTTTTCCATCAACGTTTTGACCATGTTTGCTATGGTGCTTGCAATCGGTTTGTTGGTTGATGATGCGATTGTGGTTGTTGAGAACGTTGAACGGGTTATGAGCGAGGAAGACCTGTCGCCAAAAGAAGCAACAAAGAAATCTATGGATCAGATTACGGGTGCGTTGATTGGTATCGCGGTTGTTTTATCGACTGTGTTTGTACCTATGGCGTTCTTCAGTGGGTCTGCAGGCGCGATTTACAGGCAGTTTTCGATTACTATTGTGGCAGCAATGGCTTTGTCCGTTGTTGTTGCACTGGTGCTCGCTCCGTCTCTATGTGCAACTTTATTGAAGCATGAAAAAGGTGAGAAGCGCAGATCAGAAAAAGGGTTCTTTGCTTCATTTAATAAATATTTCAATAAAGGGCGAGACGGTTATCAGACGACTGCATCTTATATGGCAAAGCGTACATTCCGTTTCTTTATGGTTTATGTTGTTTTGGTAGGCGGCCTTGTTGTTATATTCATGCAGCTACCAGGCTCATTCTTGCCTGATGAAGATCAGGGCTCAATGTACTTAATGGTGAACACACCTCCGAGTGCTACGGCCGGGCGTACCCTTGAATCTGTTAAGCAAGTTGAGGATTACTTCCTTGATCAGCAATCGGATACGGTCGAACATTTATTTACCGTTGTAGGGTTTAGTTTTGCCGGTTCTGCACAAAATGCAGCTTTCGGTTTTGTTGGCCTGAAGGACTGGGAAGAGCGTAAAGGTGAAGACCAAAGCGTATTCGCCGTAGCAGGCGAAGCAGGTGGTGCGTTGTCCCAGATTAAAGATGCGATGGCTTTTGCTTTCTTCCCTCCGCCTATCCGTGAATTGGGTAACTCCTCTGGTTTTGACTTCCAATTAATTGACCGCGGAGGTCTGGGACATGAAGCCTTAATGAATGCACGAAACCAAGTTTTGGGTGCAGCTGCACAAAACGAAAAATTAACGGGCGTGCGTCCGAACGGTCTAAGTGATGTGCCACAATTCAAAATTAATATTGATAGTGAAAAGGCATCAGCATTGGGATTATCATTGAGCGATATCAACCGAACACTGCAGATTGCTTGGGGTTCAAGTTACGTTAATGACTTTGTAGATAAAGGCCGTATCAAGCGTGTTTATCTTCAGGCAGATGCACCGCACAGAATGATGCCAGAAGATTTGTACAATTGGTATGTACGTAACGATCAGGGTGAAATGGTTGCATTTAATACGTTTGCGAATGTTGAGTGGACTTACGGTTCGCCTAAGCTTGAGCGTTTTAATGGTAATGCGTCGATTAACATTCAGGGATCACCAGCAACGGGTATCAGTACAGGTGTTGCCATGGAGGAAATCCAGCAGATTGTTGATAGCTTGCCTGAAGGAATTGGTCTGGAGTGGTACGGTTTGTCGTATGAAGAGCGTCAGTCAGGTGCGCAAGCGCCGGCACTCTATGCTCTGTCAGTTTTGATTGTCTTCTTATGTCTTGCGGCTCTCTATGAAAGCTGGGCGGTGCCGTTTGCGGTTATTATGGTTGTTCCTATGGGTGTTTTAGGTGCTGCTGTTGCGGCTTATGTCTTTGGTCTTCCAAATGATGTTTACTTGCAGGTAGCGTTGTTAACAACGGTGGGGCTGGCGTCTAAGAATGCCATTCTTATTGTTGAATTTGCTAAAGACCTGAAGGAGCAAGGTTACGATTTGATAGAGGCCGTATCCATTGCCGCGAAGCAACGTTTTCGTCCGATTATCATGACATCCATGGCATTTATGCTTGGTGTTACTCCGCTTGCTTTGGCTGATGGTGCAGGTGCAGCCAGTCAGAATGCAATCGGAATTGCCGTGATGGGCGGTATGGCCGGAGCAACGTTCTTGGCAATTTTCTTTGTTCCGTTATTCTATGTCTTGGTGGAAAAAGTATTCCATGGTGATTCTGTTAAGCGATCTGATGATAAAAAGGTGATCGATCATGAAAAATAAAATATTGACACTTATGTTGGCAAGTAGCGTTTTGGGCGGTTGTACTATGACTCCTGACTATCAACGACCTGAGTTATCTGTGGCAACTGCATGGAGTAATGTTCCCGGGTATGAAGCGGTCATTGGTGATTCTGTCGCGGCACAGTTACATTGGAACACCTTCTTTCAATCTCCTGAATTGTCGCAGGTCATTCAAACGGCTCTGGATAATAATAAAGATCTGCGCACTGCCGCATTAAATATTGAGGAAGCGCGCGCCCTGTACAGAATAGAACGTGCAGATCTCTTGCCTTCTGTTAATGCAAATGGTGATGGTACGATTTCTCGTAATACTGACGATACGAGTGCAACCGGACGTGCGATTAAGTCAGAGGTTTATGAGGCCAATATTGGCGTAGCGTCCTATGAAATCGATCTTTTCGGAAAGATAAGAAGTAATAATGAGTCCGCTCTTAATGAGTATCTTGCTACCGAAGAGGCTATGATCGTTGTTCGTAATGCATTGATTGCAGAAACAGCGAACGCATATTTGCAGCTTTTAAGTGATCAGAAGCTCTTAACCCTGACTGAAAAGACATTAAAAGCACAAAACAGCACTTACGAGATTTTATCGCAAAGTTTGGATAAAGGAGTGTCAACAGAGCAAGATGTTGCGCGTGCACAAACTGCTGTGGAAACAGCGCGTGTGAATATGCATTTGTATAAACGTCTTGTGGCGCAGGACAAAAATGCTTTATTCCTGTTGATGGGTATCCCGCAAGATGAAAGTGTTTTGCCTGTTATTACTTTGGATGACGTTCAATTGCTTGATAATCTAGCATCAGGATTGCCGTCGGAGGTTTTGTTGCTGCGTCCTGATATCCGCCAAGCCGAGCTTGAACTGTTGGCGAGAAATGCCGATATTGGTGCGGCGCGTGCAGCGTTCTTCCCCAGTATAACACTAACCGGCACTGCAGGCTTTGCAAGTCAAAGTCTTGGTGACCTGTTTACGAGTGGCGCAGGCGGGGCATGGGCCTTTTTGCCTAGTATTACATTGCCGATTTTTCAAGGCGGTCGTAATAAAGCCAACTTAGATCTCGCAAAAGTTCGTAGAGAGAAAGCGATTGTGAATTATGAGAAGACGGTGCAAGTTGCTTTCCGTGACGTCGCGGATGAGCTTGCGGCGCGTGCAACTCTTGAGGAGCAGTTAAAGTCACAACGGCGCTTGGTTTCTGCTGCTCAGAAAGTTTATGACATATCACAAGCACGTTATAAATCAGGTATCGATAGTTTCTTGAGTGTACTTGATTCACAGCGCGAACTTTATACATATCAGCAGAATGAAATCCAAATCGAACAACAAAGATTAAGTAATTTGGTAAATCTATACCGCGCCCTGGGAGGGGGTACTGTCAGTAAACCATAGTCACACACGGTAAAAGGGGTTTTGTATGTCAAAAAGATGTAAGTTTTCATCTAAAGATAAGCTGATTGATGCAGCTAAGTATTTGATGTGGAAGCAAAACTATCACCAGGTCGGTGTGGATATGATATGCAAATATGCAAATGTTCAAAAAGGCAGTTTTTATTACTATTTTTCTTCGAAATCAGATTTGGGGATAGCTGCGCTCGAAGATCACTATGAAGAGTTCAGGCCAAAACTCGATGAGGTATTTTCTGCTTCCATTAGTCCAAAAGAGAGGTACTTCCGGTTTATTGATTTGGTGTATGACGTTCAAAAAAACATGTCAGATAATTGTGGTCGGGTATGTGGCGTGCTGCCGGTAACAATAGGTGTTGAAATATCAGGGCAAGATCAAAACTTACGCGACACTATTCAGGATATTATGAAGCGATATGAAATGTATCATCAATCCGCTTTACGAGATATGGCAGCAGAGGGGATCGTCGCAAAAGATATCGATGTCGAAATTGTGGCTGCCAGAATTCATAATTTTATAATAGGTTGTTTAGTGATGGCGAGAATTAATAATTCACTATCTTCACTAAAAGATGAGATGAAAAGCGGTATTCTGGATATAATGAATATTTCGGCATAAGTATTTATTATAGGAAATACTTATTTCCCATAAGATACATTATCACTGTTTAGGCTATCCTTAAATTTATTTTTAATGCTATCAAGAAAATCTGACTTTATATTAAACCAACCACTTTGAAAATGTGTTCCTTGTTTAGCTGTACTACTAATAACATCAAAAAAAGTTACATGAATCCTAAAAGAAGTAGGTGAAAAAGATTCTAAATCTGCAAGAGTTAAAAGATCTCCTAAAGAATTAACGTTCACATCAAAGTTCTGCCCCATATGCTGATATATTCTTTTCAAATACAATGGGGCAGCAAAAAATATTAATTGATGCTTATACAATTTGCAGTCACCTTTATTTAAAGATATTAAACCATTAAAATTACTTTCATTAGAAACTGAAATAACCTTACTTAAAGCATCTTCTTGAAAAAACACATCGCCGCGTTTATCTTTGAATTCCAAAGTCACTTTATAATTTGGCTTTTGATCACCTAAGTAGTCTACAATATCTATTGATCCTCCTTTTTGATTGCACAATTTCATTTCAAATACCTGTTCGTGAGGTTTGGCTACAACATCAGAATAACTAAACTCTACTTCTAAATCCCATATGCTATAATTTTCTACTGAATAGGCTGGTTTAATAAATAGAAACATAGACAATAAAAATATTAATTTATGACACATGGGCATTCCTTTTTTTAAGTTATCTCCAAATACGGTAGTGTCGCAAAGTTTAACTAAAGACACAAGAGACCGCCCTACTCCAAAATCTAGATGCTCGCCAGGCGATAGAATTGCTGTGCCGGCGTGAGGTTCTGATCTATATATTTGGTAAATTTGAGTTGTTGTTTCTTAATCATATTCATGAGCTCTATGCCCGCGAGCGTCCGCGCGGCAGTGTGCATTTTCCTGAAACATCCCATGGCCGTCGTGATATGCTTAATATGGTGATGATCCTGTTCAACGATATTGTTTAGATATTTGGCCTGGCTGAGAATATAGTTCTTCTTGCCTGTGAACCATCCGGGCTTGTTGAAATGCTCTAAAGCTGCTTTGTTGGCGCCGCTCTTATCAATATTGACGCGGTATGGCATACGATGCCCCTTCAACGCCTTGCGGAAGAAGGCTTTAGCGGCATTAACGTCTCGCTTCTTCGTCACCATGAAATCTACTGTCGCACCATATTTATCAACCGCGCGATACAGATAACGCCACTTTCCCTTAATCTTGATATAGGTCTCATCCATACGCCAACTACGATGCACAGGCCGTTTAAACTTACGGGATTTCTGCTCTAGGAGCGGCGCGAAGTGCAGCACCCACCTGTTCAACGTCGCATGATCAATCATAAATCCGCGCTCTTTCATCATTTCTTCGATGTTCCGATAGCTCAAAGCATAAGACACATACCAACGAACCGCTTGAAGAATGATAGATTTAGGATAGTGACGGCCGGAGAACGAGATCATAGGAGGATCCGAAAACTAGAGAAAACACGACTATATCAAAAACTCTTCACGTTTGAGACACTACCCGATAAACTACACCCTTTAAATAATAGGGACGGTTGTGCTACTAAAACATACTGAAAATTAAAAAAAGCTGTAGGGGCGCATTAATGAACATCGGATATCAATTAAAAAACACCATCCTTTATACAACGACATGCCTTATGGCGCTTCAGATGAGCACCCCATCCCTCGCGCAAGATGCGCCTAAATGGGAAGGTCATATTGAGGCCGAGGGCAAGATCAGCAATGAACGCTCCATCGGCGAGGGCAGCGTTTTCATCCCCGTTTGGCAAGATGACACATCGATGCTGTTTACTGATATTCGCGGTAAGTTCGATAATAAAGACAGCGAGGAAATTAACCTTGGTTTAGGGTACCGCCGGCAAATCAACAATAACTGGATTTTAGGTGGCTATGCGTTTTATGACCGCCGTAATTCGGGCAATGATAATACCTTCCATCAGGCGACAATTGGCGTGGAAGCAATGAGTGAAGATTTGGAATTCCGCATTAATGGCTATATCCCCGAAAGCACCGAAGAAGATGTCGGCAGCGCCACAAGCACGGCGTCGATGAATGCCGGTAATTTTCAAATTCAAAGCTACGGCGCGCCGAAAGAGCGTGCCCTCCCAGGCGTTGATATTGAGGTTGGTAAAGGCTTTTACCTTCCGGAAAACTGGGAAGTTTGGGCTTATGCCGGTGGGTATCATTTTGATGCCAGTGGGTATGAGGATGTGACGGGCCCGCGCGGACGGATTGAGCTAAGCAAGAATTTTGATAATGGTATGCGTTTTACCGCGGGTCTGGAAAGCCAGACCGATGATGTGCGCGGCGGACAGACATTTGGTATTGCACGTTTACGTATGCCGTTCAGCGCGTTTGGCGGCGGTGATAAAACACCTAGCCGCAATCTATCCAAACTGGATCAACGTATGACAACCCGCATCATCCGTGATGTTGATATCGTCAGCGGTGAACAGCAAGGCGACCTCCTCAACACAGAAGCCGCGACATTCGAGCTTGATAACGGAACAAAAGTCAGCAGCTTCACCACAATTGATGCAACAGGCAATATTGCGGCTGATGTCACCGCGGCGGGCGCAAATTCATTGATCGTGATTGATGGAAGCGCAGGAACAATCAATACAGGATCAACAATCACAACACAAACAGAACAAGCCCTTATTGGAGGTGGCGCAACGATTACAGTTGCAGGAACAAGCGGCACAACCGCTTCTTTGACTCTACCTGGCTCTCGTCCCGTTATAAACGGCACGAATGCGGGGCTTGATGTAATCCGCTTGCAGCAGGAGTCAAATCGGTTACAAAACCTGACGATACAGGGCGGAAATGATGGGGTGCGTATAGCAAACGATGATCAGAAACTCAAAAACCTTACAATCCAAAACACAGGAAGAAATGGTATCCATGTAGGCGACTCCGACAATATTGAGCTGGACGGGATTATCATAGATTCAGTCAATGGCGGGGCCGGACACGGGATTTTTCTGGATGCATACAATGATCTCAGCATCAAGACTTCTACAATTAAAAATGCTAACTTTGCGATACATTCTAATTTATTGGTACCGCCCGGCAGCCAACAGAATTTGTCATTTGATAATGTTACTGTCGATAATGTCAATGTTGTATACCAACATGATAGCTTTATAGCACGCTTTACATCAGGCGCGATTACCGCAACAAATGTCACTGTCGCAAATTGTGTGAATAACGGCACAATCACTGACTCCACACTTACCATCAACGGCGTAGCTTGCCCGTAACAGAAAACCAAAGAAGAAGAGATAATAATGAAAACCAGATACTTTCTATGGTTCTGTCGCAAAGTTTAAGGATTTAAGAGAACGTTAGAGATTGTGGGTTATCCTCCCTGTTTTTTCCTACAGGTATATTTCTATGATTTCATTCCCCAGTCGCCACTATCCCAAATCTATCATTCTTCAAGCCGTGCGTTGGCACGTACTTTATGCGCTGAGCTAGCGTAACATCGAAGAAATGATGAAAGAGCGCGGTTTTGAGATTGATCATGCGACATTAAATAGGTGGGTGCTTCACTTTGCACCGCTGCTGGAGCAGAAATCCAGAAGGTTCAAACGCCCTGTTCACCGTAGATGGCGGATGGATGAGCCTTACATCAAGATCAAAGGAAAGTGGCTCTATCTTTACCGCGCTGTTGACAAATACGGTGCAACAATCGACTGTCTTCTAACGAAGAGGCGTGATGTAAATGCCGCGAAAACCTTCTTCCGTTAAGCTTTGCGACAGAACCCTATACATTATATTGGAGTTTTTTTGGTGGTTAACAGAAGGGCCATAAAACAGCCCTTTTGTGATAAGTATGTTCCATCAAGTTAGTGTCAACTGATTGTAAAGATGAGATATAAAAGGAATTGAAAAACTTTTATTATTTTTTATTATGTCTTTTCTATACAAAAAATCGTGAACGCTTTCATCTTTGCCTAATATTTTACCCTTTATTTCAATCTGAAAGCTCTCTGCAATACTATAAACTTCCTCTGGAATCAAAAAAGTTACATTTACAGAATTTTTTTTAGAAGCTCCTTCATTAAATGAAAAGCTATTAATAAGATTATCCAATTTTATCGTTTCATTGTTGTAGGTAAGAAACGCAGAGTTAACATCCAGCTTTGCAAAGTTGGTGTCATCAGATTCAAAAATAAATACCGTCTCTCCATTAGCCTCTTCAATGTAAGAAGCACCATAAATATAGTAACTAAAATCCGTAGGGGTATAAACCCAGACATATGCATCCGAACTTATATCCTCAAAGCTCTCAAAATTATTTGTGTAATAATCTATAGATATGTGTGTAGGAGTAGAAAGTAAGCCACCTAGTAATATAAAAATTATTATAACTTTATACATGCTTAACCTCTTAACGTAATAAACACCTTAAATTTATAATCTTGAATAATATCTACACCTATAACGATTATAAGAAGGGTTTATAGCCCTATAGTTTCTACTCTTTGGGGGTGGGGATAATATGTGGGAGCTTCCATTTCATTTTATAGGCTATGATGCGTAAAATTAATGCTGAAACAAAGACAATTGTAATTGTCGTGTCATTTGCTAAATCATAGTAATGCAAAGAATATATTGTTGCCGCAACCAATAGTGATATTGTTCCGTAGAAATCACTGCGAAGTAAACTGGGGAGTTCATTGACCAGCATGTCACGAATAATTCCACCGCCCGTTGCTGTAATAAAAGCCAGAACCATTACGCCGAAGATTGGCAAACCGGCCTCAATCCCTATGAGGGTTCCTGTAACGCTAAATGCTACGAGCCCGATAGCGTCACAAAGCATAATCAGTGTATGATTTTCGATGTTGGTTTTATGGTGCAATTTTAGAAGTGTTGCTAAAACTATTACAATACAAACAAGAAAGAAAGCATTCGGGTCAGATAAAACGGTTGGTGTACGGCTGACCAAAACATCACGTAATGCGCCTCCCCCATTTGCGGTTAACATTGAGACGATAAAAATTCCCATGTAATCAAGCTGTTTACGTACACCGATCAAAAAACCACTAAGCGCAAAAGCTAAACTGCCAAGAAGAGATGCAACAAAGAAAATGTCTATGGGCATTAACGCGACCTTATTTCATATTTTGTGAAAGCTTATTACAACAACCGTGTTATAGCATAGTTTGCAGAAACAATAATGTAATTATAATGAGCGTTCAAATTTACGAAAAATAGGCATACCAAGCTATGAAGAAAATTCTTTTTTATACGATACTGTTTTGCGTATATACCTTGGCCAGCATACCTGTTGGATTATTTCTGTATACAGTAAAATCAAATAAAGACATCAACATTTTCTCAAACTCCGGTTTTCATGCATATGCTCAGTGTTTGGACCATGAATTCAAAAAAATAATAGGAGCAAAAGAAGAGCTGGTACTACAGTTAACTGAGAAACCGTCAGATGTTGTGAACTTTAACTATGATTCATATATGAATTTTTATGAACGGATTGGAGCTCTAATCCAAGTTTATGAAATGGCTAAGAACAAAAAAGAGATTGAAAGAATTTTAATGAAAGACGGAGTTTCCTCTGTAGATAAAAAATGGGTCAAAGAATTTCCTGATTATTTGAAATATGAAAAGGAGTTTTTTGATTTACAAAAAGATGCGGAATCCTTTTATTTTTATCATCACAGAGGTACTTTAGCTTATTCTAAGCCTTGGCATATCTATGTTTTTTATGACAAAAATGATGTCGTTCAAGGAATGTATTACGAGAGCTATAATGTGCCTGAGATGATAAAATTATTGCGTGATGTTGATCAAGATTAAGAGGCTTTGGGCTATGCTTTTTGGCTCTTGTTCCTCTTCTGGAATGCCGGGTCTTTATTTCGTTGGTTTTAAAAGATGCGGTTCGAACCTTATTTAATTTAGGTGATTCCTCGGTTTTCTAAATATATAATAGTGCGTTGGTATTCTGATAAGACATTCTTGTGAACCATAATTATTTTTTCTACGTCTGAATCATTTAGCTCCTGCCCTTCATCGGCTATTGCTGCTAACTTATGTACTCCAACGTTAGAACACGCGCCGTATATTTTGTGAACAGACGATTCCCATGCCTTATAATCTTTACGCCTAAATGCTTTATGCAGCTCGGCTATATCTTGACGCAAGTTGCTGAGAAAGACACCTAATATTTGATTTTCAATTTCCTTATCGCCATCTGTGAAATCATTTAAATGTGTCCAATTAATAATGTCATCATCATTGTTAAGTTTTGATGTTTTACTCTCGTGGATTTTGATTTCCTTATTTTGAGCATCTTTAGAAATCTTGGTTTTTTTATTTGGTATCCATGTCTTCAGCATTGCTAACAATTTCTCTTTTTCTATTGGTTTACTAATGTAATCATCCATACCTGCCGCAATACATCTCTCCTCTGCGCCCTTCATTGCGTCTGCAGTTGCCGCAATTATAACCGGAATTTTGTCGGGGTGTTGTATCAACCGAATTTGTTTTGCCACTTCAAAGCCATCCATTTCAGGCATTTGGCAGTCCAAAATGATGACATTGTAATTATTGCGGGTAAAAAGGTTCAGTGCCTGTGTACCGTTACTTGCCTCCGTTATATTTTCAAAACCTATTTTCAATAATGTTTTTCGAAGAAACAGTAAGTTCACAGGGTGATCGTCAACGATAAGGATTTTTGCATCTTTTTGGATTTCGAACGTATTATCAGATCCTGTTTGAACAGGGTATTCTTCGCTCTTCGCAATAACGGCAGGGATGTTGATAGTAAAAGTCGTCCCTTTTCCTTTTTCGCTCTCAATGCCTACATGGCCGTTCATAAGCTCGGTTAAGTCTTTCGTGATTGATAGTCCTAAACCCGTTCCACCGTATTTGCGCGCCGTTGAGCTGTCCGCTTGTTTGAATTTTTCAAAAACGACGGCTTGTTTTTCTTTCTCAATACCGATACCCGTATCAGAGACGGCAATGTTGAGTGCGAATATACCTTTGCTATTTTGCGTGCCGGATACAGAAATTGAAACGCTTCCTTTTTCAGTAAATTTGATTGCGTTATTTATTAAGTTGTTCAATATCTGTTGCAATCTTGACGGATCTTCCCTTTCCTAAAAGAGATGACATAACTCAAAAGTTGGGGCGACGCTTTTTGTGTTTTTGCACCTTGCTTGGGGCTTTAGATGGATGGTGCAAAGGGTATTTGATATAGTGCTTTAACGGTTAGGTATGGGCTATTAACGAAACGCGAGGGCCGCTAAGTAGAAGGGTTTATGATCTGCTCAGATGAATACATTTAGAACGAAAAAGATGCGAATTTATAAACTCCTTTAAATCACAATATTTCCATTTGTAATCATATCTTCCAATGTTTGATTGTTTGATGAGAATGTTACGATATCCACGAAATCAGAGCCATTGTACGTGCCGTCAATATCTATACTCAGTATGACTTGGCTGCTGTCAGTTGGTGACGTTGTTAGCTGAACGAAATCTGAAATGACGTCTGTAAGTTCATCATAGCCAGAAAGAAGATCCGAAATATCAATGGCATCACCTTCACCGGAATTAAAATCACCAATAGTATCTGATTGTGTTGGAACCGTGTCGAATATAAAGGTATCTGCGCCGCCTTCACCATAGAATACATCATTCGCACCATCGCCCACAGATGAAAGTATATCGTTACCTTGGGTTCCGTAGATTATTTCATTACCTGCACGATCCGATAATATAACATTTTGAACAGCCCCGTCTGCAAACCCTGATAGATCAAGTGTCGCATTTGTATCGCCGTATATATGGTTTGTCCCAGTGCCCAGATCAATGGTTTCAATACTTGTTACATTTACATAGTAGAATGTGTCATCGCCTGCCGTACCGATAATGCTGTCTGTTCCATTACCGCCAGAGATAACGTCGTTTTGTTGATTATTTCCATCGATTATAAATGTATCATTACCCTCACCACCGTTGAAGGTATCTTGGTGGGTATCGCTTTGAAGATAGAATGTATCATCCCCTGCTGTGCCTGTTACAACCTCGACACCTGCAGTGCGGTCTGCAATGCGAACATTAATAATATTACCAGCAGCATATGATGATAGATCGAATGCTGAATTATTTGCACCATAGATATAGTTGATTCCGGCACCTAAATCTATCGACTCGATATCGGTGACGTTTATTAAAAAGAGGCTGTCATCATCATCGGTACCGATAATGCTGTCTGTTCCATTACCGCCAGAGATAATGTCGTTTTGTTGATTATGACCGTTTATAACAAATGTGTCATTGCCATTGCCGCCATAGAAACTGTCTTCAAAACCATCGCTGCTAATGCTAAATGTATCGTTCGTTTGTGATCCGATAATGGTCTCGGCTTGGGAACCATCAGCGATAAACTCTACGCTTATAAAATTTGTCGCATCAAATGCAGAAAAATCAATTGTATTGCCCGATGTAACCCGAAGTGTGTCCGGTCCGTTGCCCAGGTCAATGTATTCAATACTTGAAAGCTCGACAAAAACCATCTCATCACTACCGTTTGATCCGATTAAGCTGTCGTAACCATCTCCACCCTGAACAGTGTCTCCTGCACGCTGCTTTCCGCTTATGATAAAGGTATCATCCCCTAAGCCGCCCGAAAATGTATCAATGCTAGAATCAGCATTAATACGGATTGTGTCATTGCCTTGTGAACCAATGATGGTTTCGCTTGCGGTGTCATCTCTAATCTGCGTAACATTTAAGAAATCGCCCGCAGCAAAAGAGGAAAAGTCCACGGTGTCGTTAAAGTCAACAATAATGATATTCGTGCCTAAGCCAAGATCGATATGCTCAATATCTGATATCGTCACGACCCGCATTGTATCGTCGTTATCTGAACCGATGATGCTATCGTAACCATCACCGCCGAATATTAGGTCATCCCCATTTTGCGTACCATCAATCATAAAGATATCATCACCGGATTCGCCGTAAAATGTGTCATTACCGTTATCAGAATACATATGGATAATATCATCACCGGCTGTGGCATGTAACGTCTCATTGCCCGCACTGTCTTTGATATAGGCGAAGTTTAAGAAATCTACACCATTGGTGAATCCTGATAAATCAATTGTGTCAGCGGTACCAACACGGAATATATTTGTACCTAGTCCACCATCAATAATTTCAACACCGGAAAGGCGTGTAAGAACCAGAGTGTCATCACCGTCACTACCTAAAATGATGTCATTACCGTTGCCACCATGAACAATATCATCACCTGAACTGGAGCCACTGAACAAGAATGTGTCATCTCCATCCTCTCCATAAAGCGTATCTATGCCCACACCGATAACAATTGTGTCATTACCAACGGATCCATGAATCGTATCGTTGCCGCTACGGCCATCAATTAAGTCAATATTTTTCAAAAGAACATTTGAAAAATCGAGGATATCATTGACTTGGCTGCCCGCGTTGTCACCAAGTATACGGTTGTATCCGCCGCCGCCATCAATCTCTTCGATATTTGAAAAGCCACGATAGCTTGTGCCATCAATAGCGATGTCGTCATCACCATCAGTACCTAATATCGTATCATAGCCATCACCGCCATCATATCCGTCGGCATTGTTGGAATTCTCAGTGCCAATAACATAGAAGAAATCGTCACCGCCGCTACCGTGCAGGTAGTCTTGACCAGCAGAAGCATAAATGTGGTCAGTGGATTGTGAGCCATAAATAGTATCATTACCGGCAAGACCGTCAATGCGGGAAAATCCGGTCATGTTTTGAACGTCTCTTAAATCAATGGTATCATTTGCGGTAGTGCCATGTATTTCATCATTTCCACCATTGCCATGAAGATTTTCTACATTTGAAAATGTAGTAGATGAGAATATATAGGTATCATCGCCAGTCGTGCCGTAAATCGTGTCGTTACCGGCACCTAAGTCAATTTTAGATATACTGATGAAATTAGCTAAAGTGAAGCTATCATCGCCGCTACTGCCTAGAATTCTGTCTGCTCCCCCGCCGCCATCAACCGTGTTTTCACCTGTTAATGTGCCTTCGAAGATAAAATCATCGTCTCCTGCGCCGCCGATGAATGTATTTTTACCGTTTGATGCTATGAAGATATCGCGTTCATCACTGCCTGTAACATGGTCATCACCATCAAGGCTTATAAATTTGTGTGGTGTTGATAGAGATTCACTTGTGATTGTATCGTCGTTCGTTGTGCCGGTTAAAACATTGAAGACGCGGACATTAAACGTAGCAGCATCTGTTTCATCACCATCAGATACTGTATATGTAATAGTAGCCATGCCACTGAATGGGAGGCTGTCCGCTGCTGAGGTGTATGTCCATGTGCCATTACCGTTATTTGTAATTGTCCCCTGAGATGGGTCGATACTCATTGAGACTATTCCGATAGGCTCAATGTCTGGATCACTATCATTAGACAATAGATCAGCCTCAGAAATTATGAGTGTGTCACCGCCTTCATCTATTTCCCCCATATATCCATCATCTACAGCAATAGGCGCATCATTAACCCCGGTCACAGTTACCGTGATTGTTGCAGTATCAGTGCCGCCATTACCATCTGAAATAGTATATGTTGTGCTTGTTGTTCTTGTTTCACCTGTGTCCAAATCTTGAAAACTACTTTCCGGATCAAAAGTAAAATCGCCATTTGCGTCAAAAGTGAAGCTACCGCCATTCGTACCATCTTGTACAATTTTTGCGTCGCTATCCACTGAATTGACAAGCGAAAGTATATCAGACGCATCAACATCTGAATCTGCGCCGCTGCCGTTGTCACTAAAGACATTACCGGAAAGCGTGTGATCTTCATCAATTGTGACGGCATCATCTCGTGCGATCGGGGCGTCGTTTCTACCATTCACAGTGATCGTTACTGTCTGTGTATCTGTGCCACCCTGTCCGTCTGAAAGTGTATAAGTAAAGGTTTCTGTTGCCGTCTCTCCCACGGCAATGCTGTCTAGATTATTGGCCGTATAAACAATTGAATTCGTGGCATTGTCAAAAGCGAGTGTTCCAAGAAGACCGCTGCCGTCTACCGAAATAATATCCAATACATCGCCTGTATCAATATCACTATCATTTGAAAGTAATAATGAATGCAAATTAGTACTTGTTGCATTTTCGGTAATTGTTACGGTATCCGCTGCGGCAATAGGAGCATCATTTACTCCTGTAATGACGATAGTGACCGTACCGACACCTGTTCCACCGCGAGCATCTTCCAGAACATAATCAAATGTATCAGTCGTAGTAACACCGGCAGCCAGTGAATCATAAACTGATCCTGTTTCATATGTCAGACTGTTTGTATCTGTATCAAATACTATCGTGCCTCTTGTCTCTGATGTATCAAGGGATGCGATAAAAATGTAATCTGAATCTATATCATTTGATAGAATATCGTCCCATAGCTCAACAGCTACGTTGTTTTCTAAAACAGAAAAGCTATCATTCTCTGCTATGGGGTCTACGTTAGGGGCAATAGGTTCTGTTGTTTCTGTTGCAATATTTGTAACGGATTTTTTATCCGGGCCCTGGTTTGAATTTTTCTGTGCATTATCCGCTTTTGCAACCTCAACATCTTGTATGGCACCGCTGCTAGATTCAATTTCTTGCTTGAAGAAGCTCTCCAAATTCACCTGCGGTTTGTCAAACATGCGAAATTCATCATTCACATCATTGTCAGAGTTGTTGTTTGGGGCTTTATTGTTTTGAGGTGTGTTTTGATCTGACGCATCGCTTGCTTCAGGCATAATTCTTTCAATAATGCTGTCCTGATTATTTGAGGAAGCATCAAGCATGGATTCATCAGAACCATCTGATAACTCTTTGTAGCTTTCTGGTTGATCGTTACTTTCTGAGGGTGTGACCGCACTTTGATATTCGGAATGTTGGCCTGTGCTAACAAGATCAATGGAAAATAGTTGTTTGATATGTTTTGCAGTACCCTCTGTTCCATAGAAGGCGATTACGCCATTGCTCAAAATCCTGATCTGGCCGCCATGTTCAAGCGCATACTTTTTAAGCTCTAAAAACTTATCGCCTTCGAGAGTGTCTGGTCCTTTGATGTAGAACAGGTTGCTACTCATAACAAAAAAAATTAACCCTCATAAAAAGTATAAATTGCGTTATATATTCATTCTCATATTAAGGTAATTTAATTAATATTTTATAAAAATTTGATATATACCTAAGTATAGAACAAGTAAAAAGTATCATTCTTCAAAATAAAGTGACGCACTATACTTGTGAATAGATAGTAATGGCCTGCGATTTAATTGGTTGTATACCTAAGTATATTTTGAGGGGGTAGCAAAGCTATTGTCTTGTCTGGCTCAGGCATAAAAGTAGTTAGTTCAAAGTTTAATGTAATATAAAATGTAGCAAACCAAAGTCTAGGGTGACGCTTTTTGTGTTTTTGCGCATCATTTAGTATTTGAGGAGTGTTGCATACCAAGATCTGTAAACAGGATATATTAAGTTAAGAAGCGGCATATACGAAACATCATAAGCCCCTAATTATGACGCAGGTATAGCGCTTAATTTTTTCGATACGTATTGTGTAGTAAATAGGCGTTCACCCTATTCTCTTTTATCTTTATGCATAACGAACCATTGCACTCGCTTTTATTGATTTACGGCATCTTAATCAGTTTGCTCGTCCCTGCCCTCGCATTACATATTGAAATGACGATATAGAAATTAGTGTAGATTTACACTGTAATTCAAAAGACCTGCCGGCGATATATAAGAAGGCTTTTGTCGATAGCTTGGAACCCACCCTACTTCGCTACCAAAATATATAGAAAAGGTGGAGTTACACTTTATCGCAGTGCAATTACACAGCTTACACAAGGGCGCATTATAGATCATATCATTGTTGTGTATATACAGGGGGCTTATGAAAAAACGTTTGCTGATATATCTTCGAGTGAGAGATCAATTTACATTTAAAAATTTGGGGGCTAATGCCCCCTACTCTATTCTCATTTAACTTTTTAAAATGATATTTTTATTATTCCCGTCTGTACAACGCCTATAAACAAAACACTTATAAGTGCAATCACGGCCAGCCCTGCATAAACTTTATTTGCTTTGCTCAAATCCTTCTTTTCAGCTAAGAGTAATTCTCTTTGCTTTGCCTCTTCCTCAGCCTTCTGCTTAGCATCTTTTTCTTGGTTAGCGATTTTTTCTTCCAGAGCCTTTATCGAGTTTTTCCAGTTTTCATCGTAGTTTTGCGATTTGGTTCTTTGATCCTCTAAGAGCAATGTAACTTTTTGAGCTGTTTCTTGTGACTTTTCTAATGCCTCTTTGAAATACTCTAGGTCCTCTTCTACCTTGATTTTGATTGTTTTTTCTTTCTCTAGCTCCGCCTCTAACCGGGCTAATTTTATTTTGTAATCTACAATTTCATTTTCTTTCACTGAGGTGGTCGTTTTTTTAGTGTAATTCTGTGTATTTACACTCTCATTTTGGTTTGTAGGTTCTTGTAATTCTTTTAAACGCTGCGCAATATCGGGCTTGTTTCCATATACTCTTATGAGCTCAGAGGCATCGATGACAGCCTTCCCATCTTCATCAAAGTCATAGGAAAACTTGTTTTTGTCTTTGTGATTGTAGATTGTTTTTTTTGACTTACCGATGACAACAGCGGCTTGTTCCATTGATAGTTTCATGATTGGCCCCTTGTGAAAAGCAGTGTATCCGTGTGTATTTTACAACATTCTCAGTGTAAATCAATTGCACTAATAGCCATATATTACACTACACTTACACTCCCCTACACTACACTACACAAAATTACACAGAAAATCAGTGCAAATCATTGTAAATACACTAAAATACACTTTAAAATAGAGTGTAAATAAAATAATAATCATTGATATTCAGTGGGTAAGGGGGCTTTAGCTACACCCAAATACAATTACAATTGAGCAGTGAAGTGTAGTGTGGTAGATTCATGTAAGAATCGGACGAGATTTCTTCACGTCCACGTAATCCACACATCAAAAAAGAGGGAAGCCAACTCATTATTTTTGTGAAATAGAAAAACCGCCGTTGGCGCGGCGGTCTTTAAAATACAAAAGAGCGATACTCTTTAAATCTTACATTTTAAATATATCGCTCATTCGAATCGGGTGCAAGTCAAATATGATTCTGCAAAAGAATTTTGCATCTTTATTCACAAGGTTTTGAGGTTACGGTTTTTAAAAGAAAATGAGCAATTATTTATTGAATATCGCAGAGCTAAAACAGAGTAGGGGGGGGCGTATCAGCTCATCTTCGCATCGTAAATCTTATGAAATGGCCGAAGAGTTCACAGGATTGGAAGAAAATGTGAACCGCTATGACCTTTTGCTGCTTGTAAAGCGCATCGGCAAGCAGGCCGGATTTACACCGCGCATGATTTCATTGCTTGATTACTATATGGCTTTCACAAGAGATTGTGACTGGGAGCAGGGCAGCTCGCCGATTGTTTATCAAAGTATTTCAAAAACGGCCCTAGATTTAGGCGTGTCAGAACGTCAGGTGCAACGCCTTGAACAATCTTTGTTCAAAGTAGGGGCCTTGACCTGGCATGATAGCGGTAATCACCGCAGATACGGTAAACGCGATGAGCAAGGGCGCATCATGTATGCGTATGGCGTTGATCTTACGCCTCTGGCTTATCTGAAGGTCAAGCTTGAAGAAAAATTACAAGAAAAGAAGCTCATCGATGCCGCTTGGATGGAAACCAAACGCCAAATTTCATATTATCGAGGCCAGATAAAAGCCGTGATGTGTGAAATGGAGCTGCTCACATTGGACGGGCAGGGCGATTATATGCCTCTTATCGCAGAGCTTCAGGCCAAATATGACCCTATATCCATCCAAATCAGAACGCATCTCCCTTTAGAAAAGGTCCGCACACTTCTGGTAAGTCATAAAGAGCTATACGCACAGGCCGTGGATGTATTGGAAGGCGATAACCCAAGTGCAGTGGATAACGCATCAATAAAAGAAGAAGAAACAAATCAAATGTCGCCCAAAAACGACTCTGGTGACGTTCACTATAACTCTACAATAAAAAAACAATCTGATAAATCAGATACACGTAGGGACAAGCCCAAAAGCTTCCAAGA
>JAUILO010000171.1 GCA_030432775.1 Alphaproteobacteria bacterium | reverse complement strand
AGTAATAGTTATCTTTGCTGTTGCGATAGCGCTCTATACGTTCATTCGTCAAGATACGGCCAAAGGCGATAATGGTTTTTTTGCCATCTGTACGGATTAGTGTTTGCGTCAGACCATTTAGTGTATGCGATGAGTGTTTGGATTGGTTTGAATAAACAGGGTGTGAAGCCAGTTCGGGTGGATCATTACGTTCAACAGGCGTATCCGATTGCATTAAACCTGCAGCCGCCAAAGCAAACACAATTGCTAGCTTTTTCAAGCTCTTTCGAGGCTTGATACCCTGATTCATAATTGTCCCTGTTCTTTTTATATGCCAACTTTAATGCTGGTCATTTATAAGCTTTAGAAAAATTTGGCATAATATAGCGTTTTTCGCAAGAAAATTCCCTGAAACATGGTGCTGGACATATGCGCATGGTTGTCGTTACCGATGAATAGGGCTATATAATCTGGTATGAGCGAGCAAAACACAGCAAAGAACGCAGGTATTTTGTCCTCGGCCGATATTTCAAAGCCTTTCCGTATTCATTCGGATTTTGAACCGGCCGGTGATCAGCCGCGCGCGATTGAAAAGCTTGTCGGTGGTTTTGAGCAGGGATTAACAGATCAAGTGCTGCTGGGTGTGACAGGTTCTGGAAAAACCTTCACCATGGCGCATATCATTCAGGAAATGCAAAAACCGGCGATCATCATGGCGCCGAATAAAACGCTGGCTGCGCAGCTTTATGGCGAAATGAAAGAGTTTTTTCCAGAAAATGCCGTTGAGTATTTCGTATCTTACTATGATTATTACCAGCCCGAAGCCTATGTCGCACGCACCGATACTTTTATCGAAAAGGATTCATCTGTAAACGAGCAAATAGATCGTATGCGCCATTCGGCAACGCGATCATTATTCGAGCGCAGGGACACTATTATTGTAGCCTCGGTATCTGCGATTTATGGTTTGGGCAGCAAAGAAGATTATGAAGCCATGCGTATCGATATCAAGGTCGGGGATTGTATTGATAGACAGGATTTGATCGCGCGCTTCGTCGAACTGCGGTATGTGCGCAATGATATAGCCTTTGAACGGGGTAGTTTTCGTGTGCGCGGTGATACGGTTGAGCTGTTTCCGGTTCACTTCGAGGACCGTGCGTGGCGCTTTAGTCTGTTTGGTGATGAACTGGAAGCTGTCACGGAGTTTGATCCGCTGACTGGAAATAAGATAGCAGGATTAAAGGAGGTCCGTATTTATGCGAACTCCCACTACATTACGCCGGGACCGACCATGTCACAGGCCATGCAACAGATTAAAAAAGATCTGAAGGAGCGTCTGGCGTATTTTCATGCCAATGACAAGTTGCTGGAAGCGCAGCGACTGGAACAACGCACAATGTTTGATCTGGAGATGATGCAGGCACAGGGGTTTTGTACCGGTATTGAAAATTACTCGCGCTATTTAACCGGTCGCAATGCCGGCGATCCGCCGCCAACATTAATTGAATATCTGCCTGATGACGGCATCATGTTTTTAGATGAAAGTCATGTCATGGTGCCGCAATTGCGTGCCATGTATAATGGCGACCAAAAGCGTAAAAGCGTGCTAGCTGAATACGGGTTCCGTCTGCCTTCGGCGCTTGATAACAGGCCGCTTAAATTCGAAGAATGGCAACATTTCCGCCCGCAGACAATTTTCGTATCCGCCACGCCGGGTGACTGGGAACTGGAACAAACCGACGGCGATTTCGCCGAGCAAGTCGTTCGTCCAACAGGCCTTGTCGATCCGCCAATTGAAATTCGACCGACAACCAATCAGGTTGATGATTTAATGGCCGAATGCAAGATAGTCGTTGAAAGAGGCGGCCGTATCTTGGTAACGACATTAACCAAAAAGATGGCAGAAGCACTCACTGAATATCTGGTCGAGAACAATTTCAAAGTTCGTTACATGCATAGCGATGTTGATACGCTGGAGCGGATGGAAATTATTCGAGATCTGCGTCTTGGTACATTTGATATTTTGATCGGTATCAATTTGCTGCGTGAGGGGCTGGATATTCCTGAATGTATGCTCGTGGCTATTCTTGATGCGGATAAAGAGGGCTACTTACGATCTCGTACGTCTTTGATCCAGACTATCGGCAGAGCGGCGCGTAATATTGAAAGCCGCGCAATTCTATATGCGGATAGGGAAACAAAAAGCATGGCGGCCGCGATCGAAGAGACAGGACGTCGTCGTCAGCGTCAAGAAGAGTATAACGCGCTTCATGGTATCACGCCGGAAAGTGTGAAGAAGAATATTCATGATGTTTTGGATAGTGTGTATGACAAAGGTGATCGTTTGCATGTACAGCGCTATGCCGGATTGTCGGATCAGGAACAGGAATTGTTTAAAAATCCTTCTGCGCTAAAAAAACATATTCAGAGCTTGGAGAAGAAAATGAACGAGCATGCTTCAAATCTGGAGTTTGAAGAGGCAGCAAAACTTCGGGATAAGGTCAAAAAGCTGGAAGCTATGGAACTGGGCTTGGGGTTGTAGAAAAATCATTATATTTCATACAGTAAGCTTATTTTCTTCATAATTTCCATCATCTGATGCGCTTTTGCGCCAAATTTAAAGCTTTTAATCCTTTTAAATACAAACTTTCTATACTGCGCATGCGAAGAGATTTGCCGCTTTTATATCCGTAATATGCAATATAATTGTTTTAAATCAATATCTTGTGTAGATTTTTTGTTAAAACTACAGGTTGAGCGTGGCTGTAGAGGTTAACGAGGTTATCTTGGCTTAAGTACTTAAACTTAGGTATAATAGTAGTAAGGCTTTTGTTTAGGAAGAATAGGAGACTTACAATGAAACGCTTAAAATTAGACTGGATATTCGGGATTATAATCTTTGCCTGTATCGCTGCTTCAATGGCAGGGTCAGAAGGTGTGATTCCGTTTCAAATCCATAAATCTTTCCAGCGTGTCTGTACTTCATATTGGAGCCAGCAAGATATATTGGCACAAACAAACCCCGAAGATGTGGGGCAGAGCTGTTCATGTATTACCAATGCAATGCTTGAAAGCAAAGCAAGCGACGATGAATTTAGTGTTTTGATACAATGGCTTTCAACAACCCATAATTATGACCGTGAAAAATATTACACAATTGCCAAATACGATGGCAAAAGCGTGTTTATTGAATCACTGGAGAAATGTACGGGTGATGTAGAGACCGCATCCAGCCAGTAATTGACTGGATTTTAAATCAATTTTAGTGCTGCAATATGGGTTGCGGTACTAAAATAGACTTTCAATATTTTCTGTCCTTAATATCTTTGTATCTATCATTCTTGCTAAGCCATAGATCTCGTTGAATCTGAACGAGCTATATTAACAGGCGATATTAATGATTCTGGTTTTAGATGTCAGATTTAAATGCCGGATTTTAAAGATTGATAAAAAGCCTTTGCCATCACAGGGTAATGTCCTATAAAACGTCTGTTATGAGTATTGAAAAAGATAAAATCCGTATTGGCGTATATCCTGGAACTTTTGATCCGGTGACCAAAGGGCATCTTCATTTGATCAAGCGTGCAAGCCGTCTGGTTGACAAGCTTATCGTGGCAATAGCCAGCAATGATCGCAAGAACCCCTTGTTCACAAGTGCCGAGCGCCTTGAAATGGTGCGTTCCGACATTGAAAATATGCATGAAAAATATTGTGATATTGAAGTACAGATATTTGATAAATTGCTTATTCATTATGCGGGCGATGTAAATGCCGCGTGTATTTTCCGTGGTCTGCGTGCTGTATCGGATTTTGATTATGAATTTCAGATGACAGGTATGAATGCGCGTCTTGAACCGGGTATTGAAACTGTGTTCTTGATGGCAGCGGATAAATGGCAGTTCGTTTCATCAAGCTTTGTCAAAGAGATTTGCAGTATGAATGGTGATGTTAGCGAGTTTGTGACACCACGTGTTGAAGAAGCGATGAAGAAGAAATTCGCGAAAATATAACGGTTTTGGCACATGGTTCAGAATTTTCTGGATGATATATAAGAAAAATCTTGACCCTTAAGCCCTTAAACCGTATATGTTCTCATCTGTTTGCGGCACGATATCACTGTCAAGCAATGACCGCGTAGCTCAGCTGGTAGAGCAACTGACTTTTAATCAGTAGGTCCAGGGTTCGAATCCCTGCGCGGTCACCACTTTCCTCCAGATAAAAATACCTCTCCCCCCTTGATTTTGTTTACTTTAGCTTAAGTCTTAACCTATATGATGTCGTTAGATTAATATGGGAATAAGAATGCTCGGTAAAATCTGGAATCGCATAGTTGGCAGCGTTAGCACAGGATCTAA
>JAUILO010000170.1 GCA_030432775.1 Alphaproteobacteria bacterium | reverse complement strand
ACACGGTATTAATCACCGGCATTTGATGCACGATATATTCGGACATACTGTAAATCATACGGCCGAGAAAATTACGCGCGAACCAGCCGATAAGAACAAACACAAAGATCACGAATACGAGAGAAATAAACGCTTTGACAATTTCGATACCTGGAACGGAAACCGGCAAGTAATTAAACGGATTGAGATGTTCGGGAATAAGCGCAGTGACACGCGAATCTATAAAGCTCAGGAAAGCCCATGTTAAATAAATCGTCAAACCGATAGGTGCTGTAACCAATACACCCGCAAGAAAATACGCTCTCACCTTGGCGAATACGCTGATTTGTCTTCCTGAATCAATATCATCAATATCGAAGTTGTCATCATTCATTATATATAACTGTATTGTAATTGGATTTCGGACAGCCCGTGCAATATTTATATCCCTATTCCACAATCACGCCAAACGAAAAAGCCAAAGTTAAAACGAACTATGGCTCTCAAGGCGACGCAAATGCATCATAAATTATAGCGACAGGTAAGGTCCGCCCCAAGGCGCCGGATACATGGCGGCTATCTCCGCCGGTGAAGGGCCACGGTTATATTCGGATACTTTTTCACGTACTGCGACTAATTTCTCCAGTACATCATTACCGCTCATCAAACCATCATCAGAACGGCGCAGGCTTTCTATACCGAATAAAGACTTAAATTCTCTATCTTCTTCAGGGGTACGCTGCTTGATCAGAACGTTCATGTTGCCATCTTCGCCCTTCCAGCTTATCGCGACATGACATGTTGGCGACATATTCGTTGTGGCTTCTGTGTCTTTGGGGTCTTTACTTAGTGTTTGTAGATTACCGATAAAGGATTTGTATATCTCATGCCTTGCCTGCCCAGTGCGATCTGCGTCAAAGCGGCTGCGGGTCCAGCCACAATCAAGCTTTGCGCGGTGCCATAAACGGCTTTCTTCATCACCTAAAGCGATACGCTTGCCTTCTTCATCCCGGTCTGGCGCGGAAAGCTTGCCCGAAAGCGCCTCATAAATCTCGACCGGTTTATCAAGCTTTTCTTTTGCCAAAAGATACGCATAAGAAGAAACGCGATCATCAAGATCAAGCACTATGGTCGGCTTACCGCTTACTGCGATATAAACCTTATCCGATAACTCCATAATCACGCTGCCGAGCTTTTCATTTTCGGTAAATTCCTTACGAATAGCTTGTTCAGCAAGAACTTCATCGGAAATACTTCCTGTGTTATTGTGAACCTTTGCCCAGCCACCCCAATGATCCATAACAGTATTGAATGCGCGGCTCAGTCTTGAACCAATAACAGTAGCTGCTGTGCCGATAGCAACGCCGGTCACAACACTGGCCGCTACCTGTAATGCCGATGCATTTTCGAAAATCTGTCTGAGTTCATCCATGATAATATCCGCCCTCATTATCTTTATTCACCGCCAGCCATAGCCATTAGAAAACGCCGCGCGATATGTCTTTTTTATGAATATCATTTTATACGACAGATTATGGCAAACCATCAAGCAGATTATACGCAAGAATAATGCTAATTCGCGATAACCGACAAGGACTCCAATATAAAAGAAAATGCCCGGTCTATATCTGTGTTGTTTGAAACAAACAGTACTGTTGAATCTTCATTTTCTGCAATTATCTGAAAGCGTCCATATTCCTCATGGTCAGGATCATCAATCACACGACAATTAACGGCTTTGGTCTCATATAATTCCGGCATAGCAAGATAAAGCGCTGTATTTTCATCATGCATAAACGCCCCTTCTACACCAAAAGATTTCTTCTCCAGATCTTCGGTAATACGCATAATGCCTGAGATAATTTTTGCAAAATCCGCAGGCTGTATAGCCGCTATCTGTGCTTGTCTATCTTTGGTAAAGATCAACTGATGTGTTGTATCCAGCGTATGCAAAACCACCGGAACACCGCTATTTAAAACGAAATTGGCCGCTTCCGGATCCATATAAAAATTAAACTCTGCATATGGCTTAACGTTACCGCCAATTTTATCACCGCCGCCCATGACAATAATTTCTTTAATTCGTGTTTTCACATCAGGGTATTTTTGAATGAGGCGGGCCATATTCGTCAAAGGGCCTGTCGCACAAATCGTGATTTTTTCTTGTGAGGCCAGAAGTGTTTTGGCGAGCCACTCAACCGCATCTTCTGTTTCTGCTACGCGATTTGTTTCCGGAACGACAACACCGCCAAGGCCATCGCTGTGAAAAGCATCATCGCTTGGATGCGTATAGCCTTTATAGCTTTTTTCAGAACCGGTATAGACCGGAATATCGTGCGAAATACCAGATAAACCAATCGCCTTTAATGCATTCTTTGTTGCTTGCAAAACGCCGACATTGCCCACCGTAGTGGTAATGCCTATCAGATTATATATATCGGGATTAGCCAGAAATAAAAGTGTTGTAATAAAATCGTCACCGCCGTGATCGCCATCATGAATTACTGGTATAGGCATATGATAACAAACTCTTATTTATTTGCGATTGCTCCTGAATACAGACCAGGCTAGTTCGGACCGCCGAACTTAGGTCCATTCGTACCCGAAGCATTGCGCTTGGTCAAGCCGCCTTCACCGGCATCATTCTCATTCGAAGCTGGCGGGATTTTATTCTGATCAACCGGAGTGTTCACATCATCCGGTTTCGATATTGTCGCTGTGCCCTCGGTAATGCCCAGACCATCTTCATTGGCTACATCATCAAAAGTAATCGTACCCAACGCGCTATGAATTGGCCCAGAGGACAATGTTGTCATCCCCACCGCACTCACATGATCACCAAAATCAGGAACATCGTCATTCATACCAACGAAGTAAACAAGCTTGCCTTCACCAACATCAACGTAATCACATTCTTCTTCAGGATAGATTTTGCCGGTGATGAATTTCACTTTTTGTCTTCTTTGCGCAGCAAATTCTGCGATTAAATCGATGCCTTTTTGTGCAGCAATATTATTGACTATTTTAACCGTACCTTGCCACCCTTCAGGAATTTGTTCCATATGACGGATAATCGTGCTGCCTGTTCCGACAACACCATCGGCCAATATCAATGTATTAGCGGCATCAAAATCGACTTCGGCAGGAAATAAATTCGCCTTATCGGTCTTTTCATTGCTTTCAACAAGAATCGGGTTCAGGTCAGATAAATGGAGTTCGGTACGTGCCCATTCCAAAATTTCCTTTGTTGCAACACCAACAGGAACACCCCCACGCGGTATAGAGACAACAGCTACGGTACCGCTTTCGTATTCTTCTTTATAAGCAGTGATATCGACGCTTAAGATAGAGGCTGTATGGTCTAAAATGGCATCAATATAAGGCTGGCCAGGCTCGGAGTTTCCGAAGAGCAATGGAGACAACATGGCCTCGTCTTCGACATAGAATGTATCCATAAAATCATTAGATACTATGAACTGGGTTGACGGTGTTTCCCTTTGGAACACTTCTGATAACTTCATTTCAGACACCCTTCCGCACAATCAGGTTGAATAATATAACTCCAGAAGCATAGAGATTAACCATATAACTTGGTATTTTGTCAACTTATTTTTCATATAACAAAAAGTTTGCGTAATCGCGTACTCTGCGTTAAAAGACTATGCATTAAATATAATTCATGGCGCGACCTTGTGACCCCATATAAAGAGTAATGTCCAACCATCGCGCTATATATAATGCAAATATTGAAAGTGCGCATCATGGCGAAACAAAAATACATCTTTGATCTGGACAACCTCCTTTACCGCGACCCTGCAGACAAATACACCAAATATCAGGATGCCGCTGCGCATACTGCTATCAGATGCGGTGTAGACCTTCCTTTTGAACAGGTACACAAACTGGCTGGCGATTCATTTAAAGATCACGGCAGTGAACTTACCGTGTTCGCCGAAGAATTTGGCATTGATTACGCGCTTCTTTGCGAAACATATCACGATGAAGCCCTGCGTATTTTCGAACCCGAGATTGTTGCGCTACAAGAGTTAACGGATAAATTCAACGAAATTGCGGCCGAAGACAAAGTTGTTCTAACACATTCAACAAGCCATTGGGCCATTCCAGTCATGAAGAAAATCGGTATTTACGACAGCACAAACCCAGACCATATTCTGGCGCAGGATGATCCGCGGATTAATTTCAAACGTAAAGACGAAGATAAAGAGCCATTTGAAGTCGCATTAAAACGTTTTAAGCGTTCTTGTGAAAAGGCTGGCGTAGTTTCTGAAGTGCGCCGTAAGGAATTTTACGAAAAGCCTACAGCTGCTCGTAAACGTAAAGCAGCTGCAGCAGTAAAACGTCATTCTA
>JAUILO010000169.1 GCA_030432775.1 Alphaproteobacteria bacterium | reverse complement strand
TGACGCTGCAGATCTTCTTTCTCTCGCTGTGCTTCCTTGGTATCAGTGATGTTGCGCGCCGTGCCAATCAAGCCGCCATCAGGCAACACAGTCAATGAAAGCTCGGCAGGAACAACCTCGCCATTCATACGCACAATTGGCGCTTCGCCCTTCCAGTACCCTTCCTCTTCCAAAGCCGGATACACAACATCACGAATATTCTGTTTGCCTTTTTCCGTATATAAATTCTCCCACGAAGAATTTATATAATCACCCAGATCTTCACGGCTAATGCCATGTAAATTAATAAAAGCCTTATTGATATAGGTAAGAAGGCCATCCTTATCAACAATACCAATACCATCTCCCGCAGCCTCCATAGCCGCCAATCTATTATTGGCCAGATTAATATAAGCGACAATTTCCGAATGATCCCGCGAAATGGAAATCCAGCCGCCATCCTCCAGAAGGGAAAATGTCACATCCTGACTAAATTCCTTTCCATTTTTGCGCACTGTATTGACGTAACTATGCCACTGTCCGGTTTCCTGCAAGCTTGGTAAAATATCATCTTCAAGCCACTGACGCTGCACCTGCGGATATAACATCTTCCATGATTGATCAATCAACTCATCCTGGGAGTCATAACCATATGTCTGTAACAAAGACTTATTCGCGTATTTAATCAATCCGTCTGCATTACAAATAAACACAGAATCTTTCACATTCTCGATCGCGGCAATACGCGGTTCTAATAGTCCCTTGATCTTACTGCGATAGGCCTTATCACGGCGAAGCGCGTATAGGCTGTACAACACAATAGCCAGAAACAGAACGTTCAAAACAAAAGAGGCGATGAATAACGGCCTGACATAGGAAAACAAAAACGCTTCTTCTGTTGCTATCGCAGCATCAACAGCCGCATGTGTATAGGGAATAAACGGCAAAGCAAACACGCCGCATATAAGAATACACAATATAGTCACCCATGAAGATGAAGGTTTACGCATTATATTTCGAATAAACTTTCTCACGAAGCTACACCTTATTGGTTATATACGCTATGTTTGTATAGACCTGATCTTGTCTTTACTGTTCTCGTACTGCTTGACTACCCCTTCTTTACAAGCCCTTCTTGCTGTGCCCGCAGGACTGCCTGTGTTCTGTTCTTGGCATCCAGCTTCCGGCAAATTCCCCGAACATGAAGTTTGACTGTGACTATCTGCAGATCAAGCGCCCGTGCAATGTCTTTATTTGTTGCACCTTCGGCAAGATAAAGAAGAACATCGTTTTCTCTGGGAGTCAGGTGAATATTTTCACCGTCCTCCGTGCCAGCGCCCACGCCACGACTTGCATTATTTGTTGCATTATCCTTGGCTTCGGAAGGGTAATAAGATGGCATAATCTCATTCGTATTATGATCAATCGAAATGAACTCCTCACCATTAATAATAGCCTTAATACCATTGAGCATGGCCTTGCCGGATAATGTCTTGGAAAAGTAGCCAGCCGCGCCAATACGCAAAGCTTCCTTAACATCTTCTTTTTCTGCCAGCCCTGACAACAAAGCCACAGGCACATCAATATCGCTCTCGGTCAGTTTCTTCAAACCGCGAAAGTCATCCATACCCGGCATACGCAGATCCAGCAGGATAATATCAATATCATCATAACCATTTTCAATAATTTCCATGACTTCATTCATATCCGAAGCGGTCAACACCGATGTGCTGTTATCTGCTCTACGTATATATTCAACCAGTGAATCACGAAATAAAGTATGGTCATCTGCCAATAAAATTTTCATTACTGTCCCTATCGTAATAAATATATAAAAATAAATTAAAGAATATATACCTATGATAGCAAAATAGTTGAAAACAACTATTAAAAAGATCATCTATTTTGCCAAATTACATTCTTCAATATGTTACGAACGGATTTAAGTCCGTGCATATCCTATCAAATTATCGATCTAAAACTCTAATATTTACCTAAAGCGCATACAGGACTATGTCACAAACTCTACTAGCCCTATGATTACACACCAAAGAGCAGTATAGCCCCCATAAAAAGCCACTATATTGCTGATATAACGCTGATAAAGCTCTATTTTACTGAGAGACAACCTTCGTTGTTGCATGAAGCGGCGAACCAGCATTTTTTTGTAAATTTTGCAGCTTGAACCGATATATATAGGCCGATTCCATAACACGCTGCACATAATTGCGGGTTTCCGATATCGGGATAAATTCTATCCAGTCAACAATATCAACCTCACCTTTACGCGGATCACCATATGTTTTAATCCAGCGATCAACACGCCCTGGCCCGCCATTATAAGCAGCAAGAGCCATAGGATACGACCCCTCATATCTATCCAGCAAATAGGCCAGATAAGCCGAACCGAGCTGAATATTATATTCCGGCCGTGTCGTCAGCCAGCTTGTATGATGTGACAAGCCCAACTTCTTGGCTTGCTCCTTGGCTGTTGCCGGCATTAACTGCATCAGGCCGCGTGCGCCAACAGGGCTTTGCGCTTCAAAATCAAACGCGCTCTCTTGACGAATAACCGCATGAATAAGCGCCCATTCCACATGTGAATCCGCGCTTTTCATCATTGTCAGCAATGTCGGATACGCATGATCGACCAATAAAATGTTTTTGCTCAAGCCTTTTTTCGAAATCCGGATAGCATTGTGCAAATGATTCATATCCTTTGCCAAATCCGCAAGCGCAACATATTCATCCGGATCATCAATACTGTTTGTCAGCGTATTTAAAAATGTCGTTGCGTCTGTTCGCAGACCGGCCTTGCTCAACATATTGGCCGATTGCACCAAAGGATTGGCATAGAATGCGGCTTTCTTACCGGTTTTAGGCTTGGGTGCCATCAATAATTGTGGCTTATTACCACCGCGCAGTTTGGCATAGGCCATTTGACCGTAAAATGTGGCCTGCTGCTGGGCGGCAACACTGTACCACTTCATTGCGATATCGCTATGTTTTAAGCTGTTGCTTGCCTCACCGGCCCAATATGCTGCGCGTGCCTTGCTAATCGGGGTACTCACGCCATAATACAGCTTTTCAAAATGCTCAAAAGCGCTCCAATCATCATGGATAAAGCGTAGCGCGATCCAGCCCGCCAAAAATTCGGCTTGTGCAAAAGATAATCCGGATTGCTGGCGATGCCCTGCTGCCAGTTTATATGCAGTTTGGTATTGGCCTTTTTCCAAGAAATCACGGATCAAAATATGGCGTTCTAGCCACCAATCAGACGGGTTTGGCAAAGCACGGTCCGGCGGAATACTGTGCATCAACTCGAGTGCGCTAAATAGCTTCCCCTTACGGCGGCGCCAGCGCATACGTTCATATATAAGCCCCGCATCATCTTGCAATGATGGCGGCACAGCCGCCACAAGCGCATCAACACCATCCTTTTGCTCGGCAAGTGCAATACGTGCCTCGACAAGTGTTCTATAGCCACTATCAAGCATTGATGCCAGTCGCCGCGCGCTGGTGTAATGCCTATCAAATAAAAGCTTATCCAGACGTTTGATATGCGAGGCACGATCAAGATACGGTCCATATTTATTTAAAAATTCGGATTGCTTCATCGGAGTTAACGTCACCTCTGACCACCAGCCGCGTGCGGCAATCATAGCTGCATGCATATCCTTGCGTTTGATCAATAGCTGCAAATAACGCTCCATGCCTTCGGATGTTTTCGGGCTATAACCTGTAAACCATGACAATAAGTCCTCATCACTAACCTGATCGGTAATCGATTGTTCAACGCGTAATTTAAGTTTTGATTGATGTGGCCATTCCGGATGCTCATCTACGAATTTACGGATAGATTTAAAATCGTGATCTTTATCGCGCTTGGTATAATAAAGCCATGAATACAAATCGCGTGACACCTGACTTCCGACTTTGTTCATCTCCGCTTCAGCAAGACTCCACTGGCCATTTCTAATATGTTTAAGCGCCAGCACAGTTTGATTATAATCAGGATCGCTAATGACCTGCGTTCCCAAACCGGGCTGAATAGATGGCTGGGCAGCCGAAAAACCGACCATCGCGCATAAAAATGCCGTAATTAGAGCAAAAAATAGCATAGAACGATTCGTATTCTTGATAATTAACGGCGATAGGGATAGTGTAGCGTCCAGAATTCGCTTAAAGAAGCACACAGATTGGAAGGAACTAATATGTTTTACGGTTCGATTACAGCATTGATCACACCGTTCAAAAACGGTGAAGTCGACTGGACCGCCTTTGAAAGCCTTATTGAACGGCAAATTGAAAATGGTACTCATGGTATTGTTCCTTGTGGGACGACCGGTGAATCGCCAACGCTTTCTCATGATGAACATAAACGCATTGTTGAACGCTGCGTTGATCAGGTCAAGGGGCGTATTCCTGTTATTGCCGGTACGGGCTCAAATTCTACGGC
>JAUILO010000012.1 GCA_030432775.1 Alphaproteobacteria bacterium | reverse complement strand
CATCGGCGCGACCATTGATAAATTGGTCAACGTAATCATTGCCGGAATGGTCAAGCTCATTAACGCCGCCATACCAGATAATCTCGCCTTTATAGATCATCGCTACATAATCGGCAATCTTGCGGGCGCTGGCCATATCATGGGTAATAGACAAAGCCGTTGCGCCTAGCTCCTTAACAGATTTGGCGATCAAGTCGTTGATAACATCAGCCATAATTGGATCAAGGCCTGTTGTTGGCTCATCAAAGAATAAAATTTCGGGTGTTGCGGCAATGGCGCGCGCAAGACCAATACGTTTTTGCATACCGCCGGATAGTTCGGCCGGGTAAAGATGCCCGACTTCCTCGCTCAGTCCGACAGCATCCATTTTCTCGATGGCGATATTATAGGCTTGTTTGCGGTCCATATTGCGCCCTTGTATCAATCCGAACGCTACATTTTCCCAGACTTTCATGGAATCAAAAAGCGCTGCGCCCTGAAATAACATGCCGAATTTCTTTAGCATCGCATCACGGTTTTTTGTTTGCATGCCGACGGTTTCTTCGGCATCGACCATAATCGAGCCTTGATCTGGTGAGACCAGACCCAATATACATTTGAGCGTGACTGATTTACCGCTACCCGAGCCGCCGATAATAACAACGGATTTTCCTTCGGGTACTTCAAGGTCAACACCGCGCAAAACATGGTTACTGCCAAAAGATTTTTTCACGCCATGCAAGTGAATTTTCATCGATGTGTTGTCAGAACCGCTCATGAGAAGAATGCCTGTGTGAGTAGATAGTTGGAAATAAGAATAAGAATGGATGATGACACAACCGCGTAAGTGGTCGCTGCGCCAACACCTTGCGCGCCGCGTCCGGAGTTATAGCCATGGTAACAGCCCATAACCGATACGATGAAGCCGAACATTGCGGCTTTCCACAAACCGGATGTCACATCAATTATTTCCAGCATGTTCCAGCTTTGGCTCAGATATGATGCAGGGCTAAAGCCCAGCTTATAAATACTGATAATATAGCCACCAAATACGCCGATCAAATCACCTGTCAGAACAAGTAAAGGCAGCATGATTGTTCCGGCGATAATACGCGGGGCAATTAGATATTTGAACGGATTAACGGATAATGTGGTGAGCGCGTCAATTTGTTCTGTAACACGCATTGTGCCGATTTCCGCGGCCATGGATGCGCCAACGCGGCCAGCAACCATTAAGCCAGCAAGAACAGGGGCTAGTTCCCGGCACATGGATAACACAACAACAGAAGCAATCGCGCCCTCGGCATTGAAACGGGAAAATCCGGTATAACTTTGCAGGGCGAGCACCATGCCGGTAAACAGTGTTGTCATGCCGACAACAGGTAATGAGTAATAACCAATATCAACGAATTGACGACCGATCAGTTTGAAGAACCAAGGCGGCATCAGGCAATGCATGACGCTTTTGATCACAAAAAGAAATAGGTGCCCGGTGGTGCTAAACAGATGTAAGATTGTTCCACCAATGGATTCAAAGCCATCCAGAATCGTATCGATGGGATCTAACTTTTTCTTGTGGTCATCAAGGTCATGATTATGCGGTGTTGTTTCTGTCATCTTTAATTCCGGTTTATTTCGGCTTTATCGCGCCGGTGAATAATGTAAGCGGCGTTTGCAGTGCCTTTTTATGATGCCTTCTTTTATAAATCATTATTACTATATCGTTTCGAACGATCTAGGCAAGCAGGTAATATAAAGGCATAGATCTATTTTTTCATCAATTCTTCAATACGTGATGTGAAAAATTTGACTGATATAGATAAAAATGTGCTAAGACAATTTCATGACAGATAATAGCAAAACCCATGATATTAAAACCCTTACAGGCAAGCTTTTGCTGGCGATGCCTGCTATGGGCGATACACGTTTTCAAAAAGCGGTAATTTTTATGTGTGCGCATGATGAAAACGGCGCGATGGGTATTGTTGTGAATCATCCAATGCAGGGCGTGGATGCCAAGGAGCTGTTTTCACAGCTTGATATTGATGCCGACCATGTTAATGAAAATATCGTTGTGATGAGTGGCGGCCCTGTTGAAAAAGCCAGAGGCTTTATCTTGCACAGTAATGATTTTAAGCAAGAAGACACAATAGAGATTGATTCTTCGTTTAGTGTTACGGGCACTGTGGATGCGTTAAAGGCTGTGGCAACGGGTGATGGGCCGGAAAAGATGATTTTTGCGCTGGGTTATGCTGGATGGTCTGCAGGCCAGCTTGATGATGAAATGCAGCAGAATGCATGGCTTATTGTTGATCCGGATCAGGATTTGATATTTGGCTCTGCGCCGGATGATTTATGGACGATGGCGGTTAAAAAGCTTGGTATTGATCCGGGTATGTTATCGATGAGTGCAGGTCGCGCGTAACCTTTACTATATCTGGTAATATAAGACAATTTCGGAATAAGAAAATTTCAGACGATGTCATGCGGGTCATTATGTTGATGCCGTCTTTGCCAATCTTCTATCGTTAGGCCGAATAACAGGTGATCTTCCCATTTTCCGTTAATTTTGATATAGCGTTTGGCAAAACCTTCATCGGTAAAGTTCAGGCGTTTTGCGATATTGATGCTTTTTTCATTATGCGGCATGCATGCAATCTGCAAGCGGTGTAGATCAAGCGTAGTGAATGAAAATGCGATAAGGCTTGTCAGCGCATCACTCATATAGCCATTACCCTGCTGCTCTTTATCAAGCCAATATCCGAAAGAGGCCGATTGTAAAACGCCGCGCTGGACATTGTTAATATTGACACCGCCAAGCAATTGGGTGTCATCGATATTATAAATCAGGAAAGCGTAGCGATAGTCTGCCCCCCAATCATTAATCTGTTTATAGAACATCTTGGTGAAGAACTCTTCGCTTAAGCAGTTGCGCGGCCAAGTGGGCTCAAAGGGGGTCAGGGCTTGTTTATTCCTTGTTCGAATATCAAGCCATGCCGGCCAGTCTGTTTCGCTGGGCGGACGTACGAGTGTGCGCTTGCCGTATAATTTAACTGGCGGAAATTCAGGGGAAATATTTTTTTTCTTCGACCACATATCCTAAGACCATTTATGTTTAAGCTATCAGACGGTCTTTGATGCTGTCATAGCTTTCAAGGGTTTGAAGCGGCCCGAGCGCCGTTATAGTTGGCGCGGAGCTTAAAATACGTTTGGCGACATTCTCAATGTCTTGAATTTGGATAGCCTGTATTTGGGCAATTTTCTCGTCGATATTAATTTCTGTTCCGAAATGAATCAGGTGCTTTGCTTGCGCGCCGGCACGACGGAGCATGGATTCAAGCCCCATTAAAGTGTTGGCTTTTATCTGTGCCTTGGCACGTTCCAGCTCTTCTTCGCTTATTGTGTGGGTGAGTTTCAAAAGTTCGTCACATAGGGCGGGCATAAGGTCCGGCAGATCTTTGGGACCAGTTGCTGCATATACGCCGAGGATGCCGTCATCTTGATAGCCGTATTGGAAACTAAATACTGAATATACAAGGCCACGTTTTTCGCGGATTTCCTGAAATAAACGCGATGACATGCCGCCGCCAAGCAATGTGGACATAGCCAGCAGGTGGTAATATTCATCTTCATGCCTTGATATGCCTTGAAAACCTAAAATGACATGACTTTGTTCAAGGTCTTTATTCAGGCGTATCTCGCCGCCTTGGTAATTGGCACTAAGATTTGTGTCGTTATGAGCCGTTGGGCAATTTTCGAAAGCGTTTTGTACTTGTTCTACAAAGTTCTCATGATCAACTTTTCCAGCAGCCGATACGACCATGCGTTTTGTGGTGTACAAATTTTTAACATTGTCCATTAACGTTTCACGCTTCATGTCTGATACAATCTCTGAAGTTCCTAATATTGGCGCGCCAAGCGCCTGACCGGGATAGGCAGTTTCCTGGTGAAGGTCAAAAACAAGATCGTCCGGTGTATCGTTGGTCATGCCGATTTCTTGCAAAATGACCTGTCTTTCGCGCTCTACTTCTTCTTCGGGCATGATAGAATTTTGAATGATATCGGCCAGAATATCGGTGGCCATGGGCAGATCATCCTTGAGAAGGTGGATATGATAGGCGGTGTGATCACGGCTGGTATAGGCGTTTACATTGCCCCCAACATCTTCGATTTGTTCGACAATGTCTTTGGCGCTGCGGGTTTTTGTGCCTTTGAATATCATATGCTCGGTCATATGGGCGATGCCATTATGGGTGAGGTCTTCGTGGCGTGTGCCCGCATCAATCCAGACGCCGGTCGCAACACTTTCAACAGTGTCGACTGTGTCTGTGATAACCCGCAATCCGCTTGGCAGCTCTGTAATTTTAATTATGCTCATAAATTGTAATGTGTCTGTGAACGGTATAAGTGTCAAGAATAAGCTTGTTTTGGTGTATGAGCGCCTTAACTCTTTGGCCAGAAGGCTTTGTTTATCAGGATCGAATAGGGTATAGTAAGAAGAAGGTATAGCTTCTTTGTACCTGTTCCTTCATAAAAATGACCTATAACCGATGTGGAATAGATGAAAATCGGTAAGAACTGGACGGCATTTAAAGAAAAATTGAAATCAGGCATGGATATCGCGCTTGATGCTTCGGTGCGCCGTTTGAAACCCAAAAAATCCGCATTATCAGCGCCGAATAAGCCGGCCGCGATTACGCCGCCGCCATCTGCGCCATTAATTGTACGTCAGTATCAAGAACATCCTTGTCCTACATATATGAAGCTTAAATACATGCTTCGTGATGTCGGGCGCATGAAAGGTATTGCTGAAACGCTGGGGCGTGACTTTTTAACGGCGATGCCGGAGGGCGCATGGAAAAGTCGTTTGGGACAGATTGCCTTCTTACATCGCCGTATACATGAAGATATGGTCAATCCGGAAATGAGCCGTTTGATCGAACAATCCAAAAACCACGCTGAACGCAGCGGAGATGATTGGGATGAATGGGATAGAGCTAATCTGCGCGAAATAGAGAAAATGCATTTTGATCACTTGCCGCTTAGTGGTGATTTGATCGAAAAACGCGCCAGACTTTCTTATGAAGGTCGCCGGACGCATCGTGATTGTTTAAGTTCTAGTGACTGGCCGCGGGCAAGAGAATTTCTGTCTAACCTTGTTGATTTGAATAAACAAGTGGCTGATGCCAAAGCCAAAGCAACGGGCATTAATTCAAGATATCAGGTGCTGTTGAATGAATATATGCCGGGTGTGAATCTGGCCGAGGTTGATGGCTGGTTCGGTGACCTGGAGAAGAATGTTAACCGTATTCTGCCCAAGATTTTAGAGCGACAGGAAAAGGAAGAACCGCCAATGGCGATATCTGATTTTTATCCTGCCAAAGCTCAAATGTGGCTGAACCATGCGATGTTATCGTCTATTGGTTTTGATTTTAGCCGCGGCGGTTTATATGAAACAGGCCATAATCCGGTTGAGGGCGGTACGCCGGATGACACCAGATTGGTGATCAAGAATGTTGATATAGCCAATTTCATGGATTCCATGAAAAGCGCAATGCATGAAGGCGGACACGGTATTTATATTCAGGGATTACCTCGTAAAACATGGCGTTACCAACCGGTGGCGCAGGATATGGGCGCGCTGGTTCATGAATCACAAGCCTTGTTGATCGAGATGATAATGGGGCGCACGAAATCATTCTTTACGTTTTTATCACCGCGCGTTGAAGGTTTGTTCCATGGCTTGCATAATCCTGTGTTAAGCGCAAAGAATCTACATCGTGTGAAAACATGGGTGAAGCCATCACCTGTGCGCAAGCAGGCAGATGAAGTGACGTATTTTTATCATATTTTGCACCGCTATCGTCTTGAAAAAGATTTGATGGAAGACAAGCTGAAGGTCAAAGACTTGCCCGAGGCATGGAATGCTGGTTTGAATGAAATTATGGGCGTACAGCCGGCCAATCTTGCAGAAGGATGTTTGCAGGATGTGCATTGGTTTGTTGGCAAGTTCGGTTATTTCCCTTCTTACGCGCTGGGGCATATGATGGGCGCGCAGCTTTATGAAACCATTTGCAAGGAATTCCCCGATAATGATGAGCAAATTGCCGAGGGAGATTTCATGCGTATGACAAACTGGTTGCGTGAGAATATTCATCAAAAAGGCCGTTTGCTGGAGTTTCATGATCTGGTAAAAAGCGCGACCGGTAAAGAATTATCAACCAAACCATTGGTTCATCATTTGGAAGCACGTTATTTGGGTAAAGCCAGAGAGCGCGCTTAAGTTTTCATTCAATGACACAAGCGATATCCCTTTATATGGTGCGGCACGCCCCTGTGAACACAGCATCAGATCGTATTTATGGCGATGATGTTGATGTGGTGCTGGGCAACCAAACCACGCAGATCAGGAATCTGGCGCAAAGTCTGCCGTTACCTGCAAGTTTGATAGACCGGATGCAAGAGCAGCAGCAAAGCGCGGCCAAATGGTATTATTCGGGCGTACCAAGAACGCGAAAATCCGCATTGGCTGTATTAGAAAGAGCAGGTATACAAAATGCCCCTTTATATGAAGATACAGGGTTTAAAGAACAGAATTTCGGCGATCTGATCGGCAAACGCCATGGCGATGTTTTGGATCATGTGGTGTTTGGTGAAGGGAAAATGCTGGTGGCAGCGCCTCCGGCGGGTGAGGATATCTCTCAGTTGCTGGAGAGGGTCTGTGCGGCGATCAAGCGCGTATATCTTGATGCGCTGTGTGCCGGAATTCCGAATGTAGTTGTATTTACCCATGGCGGAACTATACGCGCGGCACATATGTTATTGAATGCATTGCCACAAGATCGCTATATCGATTTAGATACACCGCCATTTTCATGTCATAAATATGAGATAAGCGGCGATCAATAGATTGCCCTGCGGAGCCTAAAACGCTATAGATAGCTTGGATAAGCTTTTAAGACTACACGGAAAAGGCGAGAAAGAAAGATGATCGAGTACATTTCAACACGTGGCGGAGTAGCGCCGCAATCTTTTACAGATGTGTTGCTGTCTGGTACGGCCGAGGATGGGGGGTTATTTATTCCTGATGAATGGCCGGAGATTAATCTGGATTTCTTGCAAAGAATGGCAGGCATGCCATATGCCCATGTTGCGATGGAGGTTTTGAAACCCTTTATTGGTAACGCGATACCGCAAGGCGATTTATTCCGTATTTTAGAACAGACATACAGCATTGAGAACTTTGATCATGCTGCTGTGGCACCGCTGGTTCAGGTTGGCCCGAATGCCTGGATTTTAGAGCTGTTCCATGGCCCGACTTTGTCATTTAAAGATTACGCATTGCAGCTTTTGGGTCGTTTATTTGATTATGAATTACAAAAACAAGGTAAGCGTGTAACGATTGTTGGCGCGACATCCGGGGATACTGGTTCGGCTGCTATTCATGCCTGTAAAGATTGTAAAAATATCGATATCTTTATTTTGCACCCCGAAGGACGGACATCCGATATTCAGCGCAAACAAATGACAACTGTGGAGGCCGATAATGTTCATAACATTGCCGTGCAGGGTACATTTGATGATTGTCAGGCTATTGTAAAAACATTATTCAGCGATCGAGGATTGCGTGAAGAGTTGCATTTATCGGCGATTAATTCAATTAACTGGGCGCGTATTATGGCGCAAACGGTTTATTATGCGAGCACGGTTTTAACGCTGGGCGGGACAGCGCGTTCGGTTTCATTTTCCGTGCCGACGGGTAATTTTGGTAATGTTTATGCGGGCTGGTGTGCTAGAACTATGGGACTTCCGATCGAAGATTTAATCGTTAGTACAAATCGTAATGATATTCTTCATCGCTTTTTTGGCTCTGGCAAGATGCAGGTTGGATCAGTTGAGCCAAGCATTAGTCCGAGCATGGATATTCAGGTTTCCAGCAATTTCGAGCGCTATTTATGTGATCTTTGTGAACGCGATCACGGCGCGGTTGTAAAATTAATGGATAGTTTCACTAAAAACAAAGCCTTTAGTTTAAGCGGCGAGTTAACCCATAAAGCACAGAAAACATTCCGTTCTTATCGTTGTGATGATGCGCAGACACTTGAAACAATCAAGATGGCGTATGATTACACAGGCATGCTTATTGATCCGCATACAGCTGTGGCGCTTTATGGCGCAATGGATCGTATTGAAGACAGACCGGATACGCCGACTGTGGTGATGGCATGTGCGCATGCATCGAAATTCCCCGAAGCAGTTGAACAGGCAACGGGAAAAAAACCGGTTGTACCAGCGCAGCTTGATAATGTTCTAAGCAAGCCCGAATTCTTCACACCGCTTGCCAATGATGCGGATAAGATCAAAGATTTCATCAGGCAAAACGCGAAACAGTAATCCGGTATTTTATATTTGAAATTCTTTATTTGGCGCTCTTGGTTTGACGCCTGTTATTTCGTGTTACTGGTCTGACGGTTTTGGTTTAGCGGTCTTGGTTTGGCGCTATTGGGTTTGGTGCTATTGGGGCTGGATTGTTCGATATTGCCGGGCATGCGCCGCGCCCAGATTAAAACATCATTTGTTTTAATGTAATCGTGTTTACGTGATTGCGGCTATGGGGCTAGTCGTGGTGATGTTTGTCCAGATCGGAAAAGCGCACTTTATCACCATCAAAGAATAGTTCGACTGTGCCGATCGGGCCGTGACGCTGTTTGCCGATAATGGTTTCGGCGATATTAGCCGATTTGCTCATCTTTTCCTGCCACTGTGAATATTCTTCGTGGTTTTCTATATCAGGCATGGTTCGAGACAGGTAATATTCCGGACGGTAAACGAACATAACCACATCGGCATCTTGTTCAATCGAACCAGATTCACGAAGGTCTGAAAGCTGTGGTCGTTTATCATCGCGTTGTTCGACCTGACGGGAGAGCTGTGATAGCGCCAGTACAGGAATTTCCAGTTCTTTTGCAATGGCCTTTAGACCCCTTGTGATCTCTGATACTTCTTGTACGCGGTTTTCTGATCCGCGGGAGCTTGAGCCCTGCAAGAGCTGAAGGTAGTCAATCACGAGCATATCAAGACCATGCTGTCTTTTCAGTCGGCGCGCACGTGTACGCACAGCAGAAATAGACAATGCCGGAGTGTCATCAATATAAAGCGGTATCTGTGATAGTTTCTGGCTGGCCTCTACAAAGCGGCGGAAGTTTTCTTCGCTAAACATACCTTTACGAATCATATCACCGGAGATATCGGCCTGATCAGATAGAATCCTGGTTGCGAGCTGGTCTGCTGACATCTCTAAAGAAAAGAAACCGACAATGCCACCTTGTTCACCTGCGGTATCGGCATAACGCTTGGCAGCGTTAAAGGCAATATTGGTTGCAAGTGCGGTCTTACCCATTGATGGACGTCCGGCTAGAATAAGAAGGTCAGATGGGTGCAAACCACCGAGCTTGGCATCAAGATCCACAAGGCCCGTTGTTACGCCGGTCACGTGCCCATCACTGTGATAGGCTTTTTCGGCAATATCAATGGCGGTCACAACCGAATCGCGCAATGTAATAAAGCCGCCACGAACATCGCCTGTTTCGGCTAGTGTAAATAGACGGCTTTCTGCGGATTCAATAACATTCATTGCGTCACGGTCCAGATCATGTGTGTGCGAATCATTGACAATTTCTTCGCCGACTGTAATCAGTTCGCGCCGTAGATGAAGCTCGTAAATTGTACGGCCGTAATCATGTGTGTTGATGATGCTGACGACACTAGCGGCCAGATCAGCAAGATATCCGGCACCGCCAACCTTGGCCAGATCCTCATCTTGTTCGAAATAGCCCTTCATGGTGACAGGGCTAACGGTTTGGCCGCGATCTAGTAATAAACGGATGGCTTCGAAAATACGCTGGTGCGCAGGTGCGTAAAAATGTTCGGGACGAAGGAAATCCACGCGTTCATATGCTCTGTTGTCGACAAGAATAGCACCCAGTAAACCTTGTTCGGCTTCCATGTTATGCGGCAAAACGCGATATGCAGGCGCGGTGTGTCCATCACTTCCCGGCTTGCCAGGAATAGGTGCTTCGGTCATATCTACGGTGCGCTGGAGTACTTTGTCGTTTGCCATTATTTGATAGCCATTTCTGTTTAAGTATTATGCTGTTTGTATTCTAATTTATTATTTTCTATTTTTGTGGCGCTTACTAGTATTGATCTATTTCGCCGGATCATTATGCGCATCAGGTGTGCAGCACTAGATCGAACTTAGAAGATTAACCAGGCGCGTTATCCGCCTAAATCAATTATCCAAGGTTAGCGCCTAACTTAATTTCAAACGTTAGGTTAACTTCAAAGGTTGGGCGCATTTTGCTTTTACCATTCTGATAAAGCCATCCTATACAAGTTGTGGCCGTAGACGCCAGAAAAGATGAATGAAGTGCCTGTGGATTATGGGGAGAACATTTTGTAAATAGATCAACAGCATCATTTATAGGTTTTTATAGGGGCATAAAAAACAAGCGACTGGATCAGCCGCTTGTTTTTGAATTTGTATATCGAGAAAATATGGATAGAAACTGTGATGCTTACGCTTGTGTTTCAGCTTCTTCTTCAGCAGCAGGTGCCTCTTCAGCCCCTTCTTCTGTTTCCGCTTCCGCAGCTTCAGCTTCTTCTTCAGCTTTCTTCGCAGCTTTGGCTTGTTTCTCGGCGTCTTTTTTTGCTTTTTTCTCAGCTTCAAGAGCTTCTTCCGCGGCATTTTCCGCAGCTTTCACTTTCTCAGCTTCAAGAGCTTCTTCTTCAAGCATAGCAGCCTTTGCAACTTCTTCCGCTTCCGCTGCTTCGGCCGCTGCCTCAGCAGCTTGAACTGCGCCAGCGATAAGAGCAACACCGGTTTCTTTTTGTGTTTTCGCTTCTTCTTCAGAACGAGCAACGTTAACTGTAACATTTACTTTTACTTCAGGGTGAAGGGCGATCGTCACATCGAACAAACCGATTGTTTTGAATGCTTCGTGAATAGTAACAGCGCCATGTGCCACTGAAACTTTACTAGCTTCTGTGATTTCATTTGCGATATCGCGTGCAGTCACAGAACCGTATAGTTGTCCACTTTCAGAAGCCAAACGAATAAGAACAACATGTAGATCTTCGATTTTCTTCGCTTCTACTGCTGCTGCTTTTTTGTTTTCTTCATTACGTTTTTGAATTTCAGCTTTTTGATCTTCAAAGTATGCAATGTTTGACTTTGTGGCTCTAAGAGCTTTGTTCTGTGGAATGAGGTAGTTACGTGCATAACCAGGTTTCACGGTAACAACGTCACCAAGACTTCCCAGATTATCAACGCGTTCTAATAATATAACTTGTGTAGCCATAATTTTATCCTTTCAAGCCTTTCAATTAACCGCGGTTCGCAGGGCGGTGAGAACTACGGCCTTGTTCGGCTTCTGTTCTTACATAGGGCAATAAAGCCATGAACCGTGCGCGCTTAACGGCTTGTGCCAAGTAGCGTTGTTTCTTTGGAGATACCGAAGTAATACGGCTTGGAACCATTTTACCGCGTTCTGAAATGAAACGACCAAGTGTTTTTACATCTTTCCAATCAATTGGAAGTGCATTCGGGCCACTAAATGGGCATGATTTACGACGTCTAAAAAATGTCTTTTTTGTTGTTTCTTCGCTCATTACGCTGCCTCTCTATGTGGTTTGCGTGAATCACTGTCGTCGCCAAGCATCATAACTGATGGGCCTGTAGAAAGTTCTTCAAGTTTAATTGTAAGGTAACGCATAACATCATCAGATAGACGCATTTGACGTTCCATCTCGATTACAGATGCAGCAGAAGTATCACTTTCGATTAATACATAGTGACCTTTACGGCTTTTGTTGATTTTGTATGCGAGTGTGCGCAAGCCCCAGTTTTCTGTTTTATGGATCTTGCCGCCATCATCTGTGATGATTTTTGAGTATTGTTCTGTCAACTCTTCAACTTGCTTCGCTGACAGTTCTTGCCGTGCGATAAACACGGTTTCGTAATAAGGCATATAATATGCTCCTCTCGGTTAAGTCCAGATAATGATCACCATGATCAAATCAAGGACGAAGCTGGTACATCCAAATACCAGCGAGGTTAATGAATAGCGGCAATATACGTATTATCAGATATAAAGCAAGCTAATTATGTGATTTTTCGTATAAAAACCATATTGAGTAACCGATTGGGGGGTGTTTGGTGGATTTATGAGGTTTGTCTTTGGAAATGATGAAGTCATATAAAAAAACGAGATCTTTGATGAGAAGACCCCGTTTTTTTATATGACTTGTTTATATAGCTTGTCGTTATAATCTATGATTATTGGGCGACAATATCATTCGTATTTGCACTTTTTTGTACATAGGACGCCATAAAGCTGGACCAGTAATCGCCTGTTCCTCTATGGGAGTCTTGTTCTTTCGTGGTGCGCTCACCGCGACGAAGCATGGCAGCAAGAGCTGCGCGGCTTAGATCCGGATTTTGTAACGCGCTACGGAATTTATGGATGCTAAAGCGTGACACGTAATCGGCGAAATCCATATTATGCGAGCCACCGCTTTCTATCAGCAGTTTAAAAGATGTGCTGGTTTCATCCAGCAGGATCTTTATTTTTTCATTTATAATTGCACAATTCATTAAAATATTTCCTTTCAAATACCTGTAAAATATCAGGTAAGCACCTTGGTAAAATTAGTCGGACAAAAAATCCTGTTCCGATCAAAAGATCGAATTAAAAAACACTCTTAAAATATTGGTGTGAAAGCCCCACACACATTTTTAAAAAACCAAAAATTGAGGCTTCATTCTTAGAAGTAAAATCAAGGTGGCTTGCGCCCCATTTTTTTCTTTATTCTCTTCTAAGTAAAAGTCAGTATGCCACATTTGTAAGATAATTACAAAAAAATAATTATTTAGTAATAAAACATTAATGTTTTCAACCTATTCCGCGACTTATTATTGCGCATTTTTGTTGTAAAAAGGCATAAAAGATAGTTTTGATTCGCTGGTAAGTATTTGTTTGTGTGGCGCAGCGCACAATGACCATATTAAATTTACTGTTACTGTGTATTTGTGTGTCCATTTATGTGTCTATCGAGCCGGATTTTGGGTAAATTGCAGTCTGTTTTGTGTCCGCAGGGGACTAGATTTTGAATCATCTTGAAAGGGTGAATATATGCATGTATGAATACTTGTCCTGAAAATTCGGATTGTAGGTCGGTGGCTATGCTGCTTGTGAATGAATGGAGCAGGGCATGAATTTAAATTCCGAGTTTGAAGCAAGAGTAAGGTAAGGATAATTAATCATGACACGCGCATTCATATTCCCCGGTCAGGGCTCACAATATGTAGGTATGGGAAAAGACCTCTATGATGCATTTCCGGATGCACGCCACGTATTTGAACAAGTCGATGATGCTTTGGGTTTTAAACTCAGCAAGATTATTTTTGAAGGCCCGGAAGAAGAACTAAATCTTACCGAGAACACCCAACCGGCGTTAATGGCTGTTTCTTTGGCTGTTGTAAATGTGCTGACCAAACAGGGCGGCATTGATCTTTCGGCAAAATGCGCGGTAATGGCGGGGCATTCATTGGGTGAATATTCGGCGCTTACCGCATCAGGCAGTCTTGCTTTGGTTGATACAGCTAAATTGCTTAAACTTCGTGGCCAGTCGATGCAAAAAGCCGTTCCGCTTGGTGTTGGCGCGATGATTGCGGTGCTGGGTCTTGAAATGCAGGACATCAAACAGATCGCCGATCAGGCAACGGAAAATCCCCGTACAACAACTTGTGAACTTGCCAATGATAATTCTCCGGGACAAATTGTGCTAAGCGGTCATGCCGGCGCCATTGCAGTTGCACGCGATCTGGCTTCGGAAAAAGGAGCAAAGCGCGTTGTTGATTTGCCGGTTAGTGCGCCGTTTCATTCGACATTAATGGCCCCTGCGGCGCAGGTCATGGCAACAGCCCTTGCCGATGCGACGATCCGCCCGCCTTTTGTTCCGGTGATTTCCAATGTCACAGCCAAGCCGATCACAGAGCCACAGGACATCAGACGTTTACTCGTTGATCAGATTACAGGCACTGTGCGCTGGCGTGAGAGCGTTGAGTGGATGGGTAAGAACGGCATTGACGAGGTTGTAGAGATTGGCGCCGGTAAGGTGCTGAACGGTCTTGTTCGCCGCATTAATAAAGATATTAGCTGTAAGGCTGTCGGTACTGTGGAACAGGTCGAAGAGCTGATCACAGCGTTGCAATAATGCATGACCAATAATTTATAAGTCATTTTCTTAATTATATAGATACAGGAGTATATGATGTTTGATCTTTCCGGTAAAACCGCACTTGTTACAGGCGCAACAGGCGGCATTGGTGGCGCGATTGCCACAGCATTGCATGGCGCGGGGGCTAATGTAGCGCTTTCAGGCCGTAATGAAGAAAAGCTGGCGGCGCTGGCTGCACAATTAGGAGATCGTGCATCTGTATTTGCTGCTGATCTTTCTGATTCTGAAGCCGTTGATAAGCTGGTTGCTGATGTGGTTGCCGCGTTTGGTAAAATAGATATTCTTGTCAATAATGCGGGTCTTACACGCGATAATCTGTCTATGCGTATGAAAGACGAAGAATGGCAACAGGTGATTGATGTGAATTTGACCGCGCCATTTAAACTGGCGAAAACAGTTCAGCGCGGCATGATGAAAAACCGTTTTGGCCGCATTATTAATGTTGCCTCTATTGTCGGTGTGACAGGTAACCCTGGTCAGGCTAATTATTGTGCGTCCAAAGCCGGTATGATTGGCTGGAGCAAATCTATGGCACAGGAAGTGGCCAGTCGCGGTATTACAATTAATTGTATTGCGCCGGGCTTTATTGCAACAGCCATGACAGAAGCGCTGAATGATGATCAAAAAGCGGTCATAAACCAGAAAATACCGATGGCACGTATGGGCGCATCGGATGATATTGCTGCGGCAGCATTATATCTTGCCAGTGAAGAGGCAGGATATGTCACAGGCCAGACCGTTCATGTGAATGGCGGCATGGCCATGATCTAGGGTTTTGCTCTTGTGCTGTCAGTTAGCGCAACATGTTCGTGCTATGGGGTGTTATGGTCAATCTGGAATATTGAAGCCGGATAAATATCCCCGGAGAGCATATTTAAAGATATAGTTCTTAAAGAAGATGAGCGCGGCTTTGATAAAGGCCGCGTTATTCTTTTTCGGCGGTTTTCTGCCAGAATCTTTTCCCGGTATCCAGTAATTTGTTAATTCTCATAATCAAATCATAAGGAATGAATGGTTTGACGACATAATCCTGTGCGCCAAGCTCTAGGGATTGCGACATGTCTTTAAGTTCTTTATCGGCGGTCAGCATAATGACGGGTATTTTCGCAAGTGCATTATCGGCTTTTAAGGTCTTAAGTGTTTCGTTGCCGTCCATCACCGGCATTTGGCGATCCAGCAGGATAAGATCGGGGGATATTTCTTTGGCAAGTGCGATGCATTCTTCGCCATTCATGGCCGGTACAACAGCATAGCCATTATTGATCAATACAGAGGACAGCATGTTATGAATTGTTTTGCTGTCATCAACGATTAGAATTTTTTTCCGGCTATTGCTCTGCCCCACTTGAATTACTCCTTAAGTTATTACGTTTTGTTACTCGCTACATTTTGTTGGTCGTGTATGTTTAATTGTTGGTCAATGTATGTTTGAACATGTAACGGGCACATATCATTGTATATTACTATTTTGCCATGACTTTGCCTTAAATGGTCTATAAATATTGTTTACATACTGAAGCATGAAAGGCAAAAATGCAGGTTATGAAGCAAAATAAATTGCCGGAACCAGACGAATTTATCATACATCCGTTCTCTTTTGATGAGAAGACGGGGCTTGCATCTTTGAATTACAGTTTTGATGGTCAGTTGCATTTTTCCGAGATTATTGATTTCGGCGTTCGTGATGCAGCTTTATCGGGTGACCGGCTTAAGGCATTTGAGCGTGCCATTTCTTATCTGCAAATCGCGGCGGGCATAAGTTATTATAAAAGTTTGCTGCCGCGTGTGGTTCGCATTGAAAATATGGAACTGGATGAAGATATTTTATCTTTTTTCCAGAGTTTTTACGAAGATGGTCTGGGTGAATTTGCGTATCGTAATGACACTGATTTGTCCGGCCGCATTAATTTTGTCAGCGATGCGCCGCCGAAAATTTGTCAGGCTTACCCGCTGGACCTAAAAGACCGTGCCGTGGTGCTTTTTGGTGGCGGGAAAGATTCAATTGTGTCGACCGAAATTATACAATCGATGGATAAGGCGTTTTCACTGTTTTGCGTTAATCCTGTGCCTGAGATGCTGGACGGCGTGGAAGCTGCGGAGGCTGGTTTAATTAAGGTCAGGCGCACACTTGATTCTGCACTTTTCGAGCTGAATAAAAATGGCGCATATAACGGACATGTGCCAATTACCGGCATATTAAGTTTTATCGCTGTTGCCGCATCTATCTTACATGGCTTTGATACGATTGTGTTGTCCAATGAGCGTTCGGCCAGTGAAGGCAATGTGCAAAAAGACGGTAAGAATGTGAACCATCAATATAGCAAGTCCTACGAATTTGAAGCTATGTTCAGTAAGCTTGTTCACGCAAAAGTGATTGCCAATATCAAGTATTTTTCACTTATCCGTCCGATGTCGGAACTACAGATTGCTAAACAGTTTTCTAAGATAACCCGTTATGATCCGGTGTTTACAAGCTGTAACGCCAATTTCAAAATTCAGGGTCGTATGGATCAGAATAAATGGTGCGGTGACTGTCCCAAATGCCGTTTTGCGTTTTTGGTTTTGGCGGGTCCTATCGGCAAGCAGAGAGCGCTGAATATATTCGGTGCCAATCTGCTGGATGATGACGCACAGATGGATGGCTTTGCCGAACTATTGGGTTTACAGGGGCATAAGCCATGGGAATGTGTTGGCGAGATATTGGAATCTCGCGTTGCGCTTTATGATTTGTTGCACGAAGAACAATGGAAGGATGCTGCTGTTGTGAAGGCGCTTGGCGCAAAGCTGGGTGTATTTAAAAATGATATTCTGGCAGCCAAAGAGCATTACTATACATTATCCAAAGAGCATGGCGTGCCACCGGAATATTTGGAGGCGCTTCGTGCATTCGTGGATTAAAGACGCCAGAATAGCTGTCTGGGGCTATGGCCGTGAAGGACAGGCGGTGCATCAATATATTAATGATATTGGTGGCTATGAATCGCTCGTAATTTTAACGCCGGAACCTTTGGAAGGGTTATCGGGGGCGGTGAATATTCATGGTGATGATGTGTTTGCGGCAATGAAAAGCGGGCAATTTGATGTGCTGGTGAAGAGTCCGGGTATTTCATTATATGATCCCGCGCTTATTGTGGCGCAGTCAAAAGATATGATGGTGACCTCGGCAACCAATATATGGTTTGAGGCAAATCCACAGGCCAGGACTATTGTTGTCACAGGAACAAAGGGCAAAAGCACAACGGCAAGTATGCTGTTTCATGTGTTAAAGGCGTTAGGACAGGATGCGGTTTTGGGCGGTAATATCGGTGTGCCGTTATTGGGTTTAACACCGGGACGTGACCTTACGGTGATTGAGTTATCATCATATCAGCTTGCCGATTTGAAATTTACGCCGGATATATTTGTAGCGCTGAATTTATTCCCCGAACATGTGCCATGGCACGGCAGCGTCGAACAATATTACCGGGATAAAATGTCCCCTTTGTTTAGCGGCGGGGATCGTGCTGAATTACCTTTGGTTATTGCCGGATATGAGAATGCGACATTGCGCCGTTATGCGGATGAATATCGTGGCGAAATTATCTGGTTTGATGCAAATGACCAAAGCACAGGCTTTAAAGCGCCGGACAATTTTACCTTAAAAGGATCACATAATTTATCGAACTTTGCCGCGGTGTTTACCGTTTGTCAGGCCTTAGGGTATGCAGATGATGATATCTTCGCAGCGGTGGACGGATTTTGTTCATTGCCCCATCGTTTGGAAGAGGCGGGCATATATGACGGTGTTTTGTATGTGAATGATAGTATATCTACCACGCCGCAATCAACATTGGAGGCCGTGAGATCGTATCAAGGCAGGCCGCTTATTTTGATTATGGGCGGTACAGATCGTGGTCAGGATTATGTCGATTTCAGCGCAGCGCTGGATGGTCACAGGATAAAGCATATCTATGTATTGCCAGGACATGCCGAGCGTTTATCGGCGCAGCTTGGTAATATGATTTCCTGCAGCCATGCCCAAACATTGGAAGATGCCATGGGCAAAGCCAAAGAAATTGCCATAGAAGGTGATGTTGTTTTGTTGTCTCCTGCTGCGCCAAGCTTTACGCAGTTCAAGAATTTCGAAGAGCGCGGGCATCTTTTTATGCAGTTTGCAAAAACGCTATAATATTAAATCTCTCTTCAATATTAAATCTCTATTCGACCTGAAGATGGCTTGATTATAAGTCCTATAGCTGTAGAGTGGGCGCGTATTACTTTCTTGGGTGATACTTGCCCTAAATTGGACACTTTTAGCCTATTTAAATATGACCAGACTGCTCTACATTAGCTGTAAACGGCCACTCACCTTAAGGGAATATAATGACATACGAGCTGATTATTTTTGATTGCGATGGAACGCTGGTGGATAGCGAATATATGAATTGTCTATCAGCCAGTCAGGCTTTTATCGCCGCTGGGTTTTCACGCTATACATATGATGTCATATATAACGAGTTTGTTGGTGTCACAATTAAAGAGATTATGGCGATCATCGAAGATGAAACAGGCCGGAAAGTGCCGGAAGATATGCCGGATCGTATCATTGAGCGGGTTGCTGAGAATACGGCAGTATATTTAAAGCCTGTTGATGGCGTGCGGGAGGCAGTGAGTTGGGCGGCGGATAAATTCAAGATATGTGTCGGGTCAAATGGCGAGCGCGTGAATGTTGTAAATTCGATCAAAACCGCGGGACTGGCGGAGCTTTTGACGGAAGACAGGATATATACCAGCGCGATGGTCGCAAAGGGAAAGCCTGCGCCTGATTTGTTTTTAATGGCGGCTGAAAAATTGGCCGCAGATCCAGCCAAAACGCTGGTCGTTGAGGATACGGTTGTTGGCGTGACCGCGGCAAAGGCTGCGGGTATGAGTGTTATCGGTTTTATTAAAATGCATGCGGCTGATCCGAATTATGCCGGAAAGCTTAAAAAAGCCGGTGCTGATCATATTATGCATGACTGGGCCGAGTTCTTTGCGCTGGCTGATAAATAATCTTGATCTGATATGGTTTTTTATTTCGGTTTGAATGATGTGGCAGTAGTTTTCACTTCTGCATCTGGGTCATTAATAGCCGGTTTTTCAATATGATCAGGTGCTATCGCAGCGGCACTGCCATGAATAAATTTATCATTAGGCGTGATATCTTCCAGCTGAGCCACTTCAATGGTGCGCAGGATCGGCGTGACAATTTGTGGTGATTGATTATCGCTTATAGATACGTCATTAGCCGCCGGGCGCATGCTATATGCGAGATAGGCAGGCAAGCTGTTCATCATATATTTTGCGATTTGCGTGCGCAGCTCTTGAACTTGTTCGGCTTTATAGGTGTCAATTACCTCTATATCAAAGCGGCCTTGTTCTTTTGTATGTATGGCAACTTCGATGCCGCCTTGGTCGTCCGGCTGTAATACAAGTTCACCGAACTCAAGGTCATCTTTGTTGACTGGCTGCCCTTTATTGACTGACGCATCTTTCGTAATTTGTTGTTTGGTAATATGAAGGGCGTCATCAACTGCATAAAAACGGAATGCGTGGAGGTCGCCTTTATAAGGGGTCTGACCAAGCTGAATATCACTATAGTCTTCTACGGTGTTGATATGGTTTTCAATCTCACCTGCCAAACTACATGCTTCTCCGTTCAGGGTGTGTAGCACCATTGTTTGTTTGTGCCCTTCGCTGGCCGACAGATTTTTGGTGAATTGCGCGATAACGCTGTCTTGTATAGCGGCACCTTGGATCGCTGGTGCTTGCTTGGCTTCGCCGCGGATTATAATCGGGTCTGGCTCTTCGTTGCCAAGAATAACAATTGGCCCTGGTCCTTGCACATCTTGTGATTGTTCGAAGAATAACTTAAAACGCTCGGCCAGAATGTGGCCAAGATAAGCAGGCGTTGTGTCCTGCATATATGTCGCAATTGCTGATCTAAGTGCGCCGGTATTGGAGGTATCGTATGTGCCGAGATCCTTGACCGCTTTTTCTTCCTGTGTGGAATATTGTGACACTTTGATATCGCCATTTGGTAGTGGTGTTAAAGTTAAGGCATGCGGGCTGTTATCACTGGCCTGAATTTTTAGTCCTGAATTAGTAAAACTGATGTGATAGGTCGTATCAACAGGCTGTTTTTTTGTGCTACTGTCATCTTGTTTTGTAACATAAGAGGGGCCGCCATCCATACTTTGCTGGTTTAAAATATGGGTTGCCAGATTTTTGGCTTCGTCTTTCAATAGAGAAAGTACCATAAAGGCTGAGCGCTTTGGGTCTTGCGTGACCTGCGTGTTAAAGATGTCTTCAATAGTATACGCGGCTTTTGGTAGTGATGAATTCGTCATGACAAAACCCTGTTTATTTTTATGAATTTGATGCGCGCATGATTACAGTTTATGGAAATATAGTCAATACAGATGCGTAAAATTGTTAACCATGGTGTTCTTATCCACAGATCAAAGCCGCTAAGAGCCTGTTCCAGCGCTAAAAAAGGTTTGTTCTGGACGTTTTTACCTATAAAGTTGAGCAGAAATTACTTGATTCGATTTTAACAGGGACGTAAAGTCCGTTGCTTGTTAAGGAAAATCATTATATAGAACCTGTCTAATTGATTATTCATTTATGACGCTAACAACGAAAAGGTAAGGTAAATTATGAGTGATGTAGCAGAACGCGTGAAGAAGATTGTTGTTGAACACCTAGGTGTTGACGAAGGAAAAGTTGAAGAAGCTGCAAGCTTTATCGACGATCTAGGCGCAGATTCATTGGACACAGTAGAGCTAGTGATGGCATTTGAAGAGGAATTCAACGTAGAGATTCCTGATGATGCAGCAGAGAAGATCCAAACTGTTGGTGATGCTGTTAACTTCATTAAAGAAAATGCAGCTGAGTAATTATACTTTAGCGTAGCACTCTTCTTTCTAATTAAAATAATCAGAGGCATATGATGAGACGGGTTGTCATTACCGGAATGGGTATGGTGTCACCGCTTGGTGTAGGCGTAGATCATAATTGGTCTGCTATTACTGCCGGCAAAAGTGGCATTCGTAAAATCGATGAATTCGATGCCTCTGATATATCTTCACAAATCGCGGGTTTGGTTCCTAAATCTACGGATGAGAATCCGGTAGATGGGGCTTTTAACGCTGATTTGTTTGTCGAACCAAAAGAGCAGCGTAAAATTGACCGTTTTACAGTATTTGCTCTGGCTGCGGCAAAAGAGGCTATGGAAGATAGTGGTTATAAGCCGGAAACAGAAGAACAGCTGAACCGTAGCGGCGTTATGATCGGTAGTGGTATTGGTGGCCTTCAAACCATGTATGAAACCTCAATGGTTTTGAATGATCGTGGTCCGCGCCGGATTTCTCCTTTTGCCAATCCTGCCATGTTGATTAATCTGGCGTCTGGTCATGTTTCAATTCAATACGGTTTCCGTGGCCCGAACCATTCTGTGGTAACGGCTTGTGCTACCGGTACGCACGCAATTGGTGATGCTGCGCGTTTAATCGCGTTTGATGATGCCGATGTTATGATTGCTGGCGGTGCCGAAGCGGCGGTAAACAGACTGGGCGTTGCGAGCTTTGCAGCTGTGCGCGCGTTATCAACCGGATATAACGATGATCCGGCTGCTGGTTCGCGTCCATTCGACGAAGGTCGTGATGGTTTCGTGATTGCCGAGGGTGCGGGTATTGTTCTTCTTGAAGAATATGAACATGCCAAAGCACGCGGTGCGAAAATATATGGTGAAATCGTTGGTTATGGTCTTTCAGGCGATGCGAACCACATTACTTCCCCGGCGCCGGATGGAAATGGTGGTTACCGTGCGATGGAAGCTGCGCTAAAACGCGCTGGATTAAACGCCAGTGACATTGATTACATTAATGCGCATGGCACATCCACACCTGTTGGTGATGGTATTGAGTGTCTTGCAGTGAAAAGATTGCTTGGCGCGGATGTATCGAGCGTGAGCATGTCCTCAACTAAATCTGCGATTGGACATCTTTTGGGCGCTGCAGGTGCTGTGGAAGCAATTTATACAGCCAAGGCCATACAGACAGGCATTATGCCGCCGACATTGAATCTTACAAATGTGTCCGAGCAATGTCAGGGTATTGATCTTATTCCACATGAAGCCAAGGAAAAGAAAGTTCACGCTGCGATTTCAAATTCATTTGGCTTTGGTGGTACCAATGCCAGCCTTGTGATGAAAGCCGTTTAATTCTGCTGCGTATAGCTCCAGCCGGGCTTCTGCTGATTTTCCTTTAATTCTTTCTGAATTCTTTAATTGAACGCTTTAAGGCGCTTTTTTATCTATGCGCTATCCGTTTGGATCGCATATAACGCATAATAGCCGCACTTGCGCGTTCCAAGTGAGTGCTTGCTGAATGGCTGCTCTTCCTGATTTTCTTGACGGTTTTTGTTCGCTCTTGTAACGTCTTGAGCAACAGGGAGAAAATTGTGGTCAACACAAATAATTCAGTAAAGATAGGCGGCATACGTGATCGCTTCGGTTTCCTATCGCATACAACCGCTTTATGCGGTGTTCTTGCTGCGGTGAGCGCTGTGACGGCTGTGCCGGTTGTGAGTGGTCTGGCGCTGTATTTGACGCTAAGGGACGTGCTGGATAGCCCTAAAGAACTTGACCAGTTTGAAAGGGCGCTGCCGCCGGAGGAGATCGATTATAGCCAGACAGAAGGATATGTATCTGGACGCTTGCGTAAGCGTTCGCGTAAATTAAGACCAATGTTTAACCGCATTTCCGGCTTTTCAAAAATGGCGGGTTTAAAACAAACGCCTGCATTGCATGTCTTGCGCGCTCCTGTGCCGGAGGTGTTGATTAAGGATGACCCGGCTTTTGCTGATCTAATCAGAGAAGTCAAAGCTCTTGATACAAGTTCTGAAAGTAAAGAGGAAGAAGCCAAGCTGATTGATATTCAGAAACGAATAGGCTTGCGTGGATCGTTGATGCTTACCTTTGGAGAGCGAGCCAATGCATTTGCGTTTAAGAATAAGAGAAATCATATCACGCTGACTGAAAAACTTATGAAGTATAAGGATTTAAATCCACGCGAAGTTGATGCGATTTTGGCGCATGAGATTGCCCATCTTGCCGCCGGTCATTCAAAGAAATCACGTGTTTTATCCCATGTTGCAAAGCTTGCGAACTGGACCGCTCGGATCAATGAATATCTTATATATCTGGCATCGGTGAAAAATGCAGGAATTGCGCTGTTTAGCTATACTGTCGCGCGCATGTCTGCTGATTCCTATGCGCTTTCCAAAGGGCTGGATCTAAAGCAAAATCCTGCACATATTCTGGAATATCAGAAACGTAAGGATAATACGCGCGATTACCTAATGGCCGGAATTGGTCTTGTTCTGATGGCGCCCGAGCTGACGATAGCCGTGGGAATTAAGCGTATTACGGCTTATGCGACAAAATGGATAACGTCTTCTGATTCAAGAGCCCATGAATTTCAAGCAGACCGGATTGCTGCAAGATTAACCAATGACCCAGAAGCCATGAGTAGTGCGCTCGGCAAGCTTAAGGAACATTTTATGTTGACCAATCCAGTGCAGCCAAGCGCGCGGGTAAATGATGATATCGGTAAGGACACACCGGATGACTGGAAATCCAGACTTGAAGACTGGATCAATGATATGGGGCATTCGCATCCAAGTTTTAAACGAAGACAGGCTCGTTTGGCCACTATGACCCCCCGATAGATCCGGCTGGCTATGCAGATTGCGGCAAAGATATGATTTTTGCGACAAAGCTATAAAATTGCATAGATTTTAATGCTTGGCGGGGCTAAAAATATAGAATGAAAAAATTCATTCTTCTATTCTGTATTTCCATTCTTATTTTCATGTCGATTGGCGCTGGCGCTGTGAGCGCATGGGTTTGGAATTCCTATATTTCTGCAGGGCCGCTGGCGCAATCAACGATTGTCCATATAAAGCGCGGTTCGGGTATGAATAGTATCGCACACACGCTTTATAAACATGACGTTATATCTGATCCGCTAGTGATGCGTATTATGGCGCGCCTTTCAAAGCAGCATTTATCGTTGAAAGCGGGTGAATATGAGTTCCCCGCCGGTATTTCAATGCAGGATGCGTTGAATAAAATTGTTGGGGGAGATGTATATTTGCGCAGCTTTACTGTTGCTGAAGGTCTTACCAGCTGGCAGGTGGTTCAGGTTTTGAACGGTATTCAAGCACTGGAAGGCGAGATAGAAACTATTCCTGATGAGGGGTCTTTATTGCCGGAAACCTATTCCTATGAGATGGGCGCAACTAAACAAGAACAAATCCTACATATGCAGCAATCTATGATGAAGGCTATAGATAGCCTATGGGATGGCCGTGACCAGAATTTACCGTTTCAGACCAAGGAAGAGGCGATTGTTTTAGCTTCTATTGTTGAAAAAGAAACCGGTATTCATGGAGAAAGAAAAAAGGTCGCTGGTGTTTTTATCAATAGATTGCGTAAAAATATGGCATTGCAGACAGATCCGACAGTGATATACGCGATTACGGGCGGTAAAATACAGAATAATGGTCAAGGTCCGCTGGGAAGACGTATATTGTTAAAGGATCTTGCGGTTGATTCTCCGTATAATACATATAAATATCCCGGATTGCCGCCAGGGCCGATCGCGAACCCTGGCAAGGCCTCGATAGAAGCGGTGTTGCATCCTGAATCCCATAATTATTTATATTTTGTGGCTAATGGCAAGGGAAGTCATAATTTTGCTACTAATCTACAAGATCATAATAGCAATGTTGCTCGTTATAAAGCTTATTTACGAAGTAAAAAATAAGTAAATCATTCTTATTATTTGTTGCCTATTAATATAAATAAATTATAATTACCTCATTGGGAAAGTTATTAGATAGAAAAATGAATAAACAGCAAATAGAAGGGTTCTCTTTCACAGAGCCGGAGAAAAAGATCTATAATGCTTGGCG
>JAUILO010000011.1 GCA_030432775.1 Alphaproteobacteria bacterium | reverse complement strand
CATACGAGATGATGGTGACCAGGTTTTCCATGCTGACATGTTGATGTCTCATAAATTCTTACTCTGTTTCTTCTTGTTCTATTTCTTCGTCACTATCATTTGCGGCCGATAGATCATAAATTTCATCCTCAAAGCTTTCGATCGCGTCAAGGCTCAGGCCATTATCTTCTAAGATAGACTTCATTTTCGGGCTATATGTGCGTAAAGACCAAAGCAGCTTGCTCAGGTTGTTGAGCTGTTCTTTGCTCAGGAAGCAGGTCTCGTCATGTAATAGCTTGCCTAGATCAGCGACAAGAGCCTCCGGCGGTGTTGTCAGCCCGCTTAGTGTTTGTAAATCTGCATTTTGTTTGTTCTGTGATAGCTCGGCATATAAAGCTGCGGCTTTTTGCGATATTTCCAGTTCTTCGTTGGAAATCGCTGCTAATTCTTGTCCGGTTTTTTCGTTCTTGACTAATAAAATAGACATTGACGCACCCTGTTAATTTTACCGGCTATTTTTATGCCGGTTACTTGTCTCGGTTGTGGCTCACCTTATTAAATGGCTATGCCCTGAATATTACCGTTTCATCCCTAAACCCCATGTTTAGTTATGTCAAAATTACCCCCAAAGTAGCAAGATTTATTTACGGATTCATTAAGATTTATAGCGTTTTAGGACATTTTTCGGCCCTAAAACGTAATAATGATAAGATTCTGGTGTTTTGCGACGTTATAAAGTTACCCGACAACTACATTCAGGATCCGGCCAGGCACATAAATCACCTTGCGGATTGTTTTGTCATTCACAGCACGCTGGACTGATTCATCCTGCATTGCCAAAGTTTCGGCAACTTTCTGGTCTGCATTTTTCGGCAGGGTAATAGATGCCCGTGCCTTGCCATTGACCTGTACACCGATTGTGACTGTGTCCACTTGTAACAAGCTTTTATCCGCTTCCGGCCAGGCAACTTGTGCCAATAAGGTCTTATGACCTAATAAAGACCAAAGTTCTTCGGCCAGATGCGGAATCATTGGATTCATACAACGTATAAGAATTTCCAGCGCTTCACGCAAAGCCCAGCCATCTGATTCAGACTGGATTTTAAATCCTGTGATCATATTGGATAACTCACGAATACGGGCAACAGCCTTATTCATGTGGAATAGCTCGATTTCACGGGCAACATCAATAACGACTTTATGCGCTTCGCGGCGTAATTCGGTCGCCTTATCGGAAAACGCGGAAGGCATGGCGCCTTCGGCTTGACCAAGTTTTTCAAGGTTTTCAAATACGGCGCGGTATAGGCGATTAATATAGCGCCAAGCGCCCTCAATACCGGATTCCGTCCATTCCAGATCACGTTCCGGCGGCGAATCGGACAAGATAAATAAACGCGCGGCATCGGCACCATATGTATCCATGATGTCCTGCGGATCAACGACGTTCTTTTTTGATTTGGACATCTTGATAGACGGCCCCACAGTGACCGGTTCATTGTTGCCTGTTGTCAGGAAGCTTCCATCATCTTGTTTTGTGATGCTATTGGGGAATAACCATTTTCCATTTTTGTCCTGATATGTTTCATGTGTGACCATGCCCTGGGTAAATAGGCCGGCAAAAGGCTCGTTCACATTGGCGTAACCACAATCGCGCAGGGCTTTTGTGAAGAAACGCGCATAAAGAAGGTGGAGAACGGCATGTTCAACGCCGCCAATATATTGGTCAACAGACATCCAGTATTCTGCTTTTTTCTGGTCAAATGGCAGCGCTTCATTTTGCGCATCACAGTAACGGAACTGGTACCAGCTTGATTCAAAGAATGTGTCAAATGTATCGGTTTCACGTATCGCCGGTTCGCCTGTTTCCGGACATGTCGTTTCCTTCCATGTCGGGTGATTATCCAGCGGGTTGCCGGGCTGATCAAAATCAATATCAGATGGCAATGTTACGGGCAATTGATCTTCGGGAACAGGAATACATGCCCCGTCGCTTTTTCTGTAAACCACAGGGATCGGACAGCCCCAGTAACGCTGGCGGCTAATGCCCCAATCGCGAAGACGGTATTGTGTTGTGCCGTTACCTTGGCCAAGGTCTTCGATACGTTTGATGACTTCTGCTTTGGCGGCTTCAACGTCCAGACCGTTTAAAAAGTCTGAATTGGCCAATTGGACATTATCTGTGCCGGTAAAGGCCTCGCCTTCTATAGTAAAATCATCGCCCGCATCTTGTGGCAAAACAACAGGTGTAATGTCTAAGCTGTATTTGGCTGCAAATTCAAAGTCGCGCTGGTCATGGGCGGGCACGCCGTAAATTGCGCCTGTTCCGTAATCCATCAAAATAAAGTTGGCAAGATATACTGGAAGTGTTTTACCCGCGATAAATGGATGACTTACACGGTGGCCTGTATCAAAGCCCAGCTTTTCGGCTTGCTCGATCGCCGCTTCAGATGTGCCGGTTGATTGGCATTCTTTAATAAATTCTGTAAAACCGTCTTTATCACCGCAAAGTTTTTCGGCCAGTGGGTGGTCGGCGGCAAGGGCAACAAAAGAGGCACCGAAAATGGTATCGGGGCGCGTTGTATAAATCTCGATTTGATCATCGCCATTTTCCAACGGCCAGTTCATTTGCAGGCCTTGTGATTTACCGATCCAGTTTTTCTGCATAATGCGGACTTTTTCCGGCCAGCCGGGAAGGTTATCCAGTTCATCAAGTAATTCATCGGCGTAATCGGTAATTTTCAATGACCATTGGTTTAGCTTGCGGCGCTCAACCGGTGCGCCAGAGCGCCAGCCCTTACCATCAACAACCTGTTCATTAGCCAGAACGGTATTTTCGATAGGGTCCCAGTTTACAATGGCTTCTTTGCGATAGGCGATGCCCTTCTTATAAAAATCCAGAAACATCTTTTGTTCATGACGGTAGTAATCCGGCATACAAGTGGTGACTTCACGGCTCCAATCCAGTGACAAGCCCATCATGTCGAGCTGCTCACGCATTTGGGCTACGTTTTGAATTGTCCATGCAGATGGGTGAACCTTGTTTTCGATCGCAGCATTTTCAGCAGGCAAACCAAAAGCATCCCAGCCCATAGGGTGCAGCACATTAAAGCCTTTTGCCATTTTGTAACGGGCAACAACATCGCCTAATGTGTAATTGCGCACATGCCCCACATGAATACGGCCAGATGGGTATGGAAACATCTCGAGTACATAATATTTAGGCTTGTCGGATTGCTCGTTTGCGACAAAACAGGCGCTATCAAGCCAAGCTTTACGCCATTTATCTTCTGATTCTTTAATATTATAACGAGTCATGGGGTGCCCTATGTTTCATGTATTACTCTTATTACTATTACTTTAGTTTATAGCTATTGCTCTGTTTATAGTGATCGACATTCATATTGCTTGATCGATTTATGGCGATGTGCGGATCAAAACAGCGCTAGCCACCGAGAATAGGTAATATAAACCTTAAACTCTTGGCAAGTTCTAATTTAGCTGCCGGTTATTTAACGCCGGAATGTTTCCGGCGTTATACGGCGCTTTATATAACGAAATAAGAGGTATAAGACAGGGAATATGTGCATATAATAACAGGCGATAATGCGTGCCTGCTGTTTATCTGCGGGTTAATTGGCTGTACCCATCTGCGCAACACGTGCTTGGCGCGCTCTGGTCAGGATGGTTTCCTCAAGCTTAAGGGCTGTTTCTTCCGAGGCTTGCGAATCACGCCATGTGCTGCCCTTTTTGACCTGTCTGAACAATTTGACTTTTACCGCATCAGAACGAAGTTCGCGATCCAGAATGAAGACATTCATTTTAAATCGCTCATTCGGGCTTTGTGGCGGCTCATACCAGTCTGTCAGGATAACGCCACCAAACGGATCAGCACTGGCCAAAGGCATAAATGAAACAGTGTCCAGTGATGCGCGCCATAGGTAACTGTTGACAGTCATACCTGTTGTGCCTGCTTCGCCTTTTTTGTCGCCGCCAAATAAGCTGATGCCATCACCGCCGAATACGCTATCTGGTTTTGCATAGATATCATCTCCTGTTGAAGAACGGTCAGCACCAGTGGGATATTTGGCTTCGCTTTCAAGTGTCGAGCCGCAAGCGCTTAAAGTTACACATATAAGAGCTATAAAAACGAAACGAACACAGGAGATTGAGTAATTTTGCATGATTAAACCTATACAGTTACATAAATTTTATATTGATTTGAATAGCATGGGCGCCGAGCGATCTCAAGTCTGTTCCGCTTAAAACGCCTTATTTAGCGCACTATTATGTGGAAAGTGTCGCAAAAGCGATGTTGCAAAAATGTAACATGTTTGGGAAAATTGTGACAAATTTGCAAAAAGCCAATTGCTGTGGAGTCCAACCACGCGTAAATTGAGTTTGTCTTCGTCAGAATGATGTCGACATTAAATGGCCTATTTCGGGTCCTTTGTTCAACAATAAACAGTGAAATAATTTATTAAGGCAGAAAGATTTTTGTTCTTAGTAACGTTGTGAAACTGGAGGAATTTAAAATGAAAAAACTACTACTTGGTACGGCCGCTGTTGCTCTAGGCCTTACACTTGCTGCTCCTGCTAAAGCAGAAGGCGTAAAACTAGACGTTGCTGGTCACTTTAAAGGTTATGCCGTATGGAATGACCAAGATGATAACCTAGGTGCAGGTGCTGCTGAAGCTCGTGAACTAGATATCGTTCGTGAAACAGAACTTCACTTCACTGGTGAAACAACTCTAGACAACGGTCTAACAGTTGGTGCACACCTTGAATTTGACGTAGACTCAGGTTCAGAAAACATTGAAGACGAAGAATCATACGTTTACTTCGGTGGCGCATGGGGTCGTTTCAACTTCGGTAAAGAAGACGGCGCTGCTTACCTATTGCAGGTTGCTGCTCCTTCAGCTGACTCAAACATTGACGGTCTTCGTCAGTACGTTCAGCCAGTTAACTACTCTTCACTATTCGGCGGACCAATTGCTGGTACAACATTTGCTGCTCTAGGTGAAGATACAGGCGTTGAAACTAGCTACGACCAAGACGTATCTGGTAAAAACGACAAATTCACATACATCACACCAGTATTTAGTGGCTTCCAAGCTGCTGTTTCATACACACCAGAACTTGGTGACGTATCAAACGGTACTGACGGTGTGAGCCTTGATGACGAAGCTGGTCAATACGGTGACGTATACGACATCGCTCTTCGTTACGAAGGTCAATTTGATGAAGTTGGCGTTGCTTTCGGTGCTGGTTACACAACAGCTGAACTAGAAACAGATCCTACTGTTGCTGCTGGTGCTGTTACTGATGACCGTGATGCATGGAACGTTGGTCTAGATCTAGACTGGGGTCCATTCGGTATCGGTGCTTCTTACTCTGAAGACAGCAATGGTGACGTTCTAGCTCAAGACACAACAACAGAAGTTGATGATGAAGAAATCATCGTTGTTGGTGTTGACTACACAACTGGCCCATTCAAACTAGGTGCTTCATACTACAATGCGGATAACGCATACGGTGTGAACGAGCTTGAGACAGAGCGTTACTCTGCAGGTGTTGTATACACATACGGCCCAGGCATGACATTCCGCGGTTCTGTTCACTACATCGAGCACGACAACCTATCTGACGCAAACGGTGCGAACCTTGCATTTGACGATGCAGACGCAACAAGCATCTTGCTAGGTACACAAATCAACTTCTAATCAGTTGATTAGTATAGAGATTTAGAAAGGCGCGTTTTTCGCGCCTTTCTTTTTGTCCGGAGTTCAAGAAGAGAGCTGCGGTTCTTGGCCGTTATTAATAGTTCTAATTCCTATGTGGTTAACTCTCCCGGTGCCAGGGCAACATTGCCGGATTTCACGTTTTGGAACTTTCTTTTTTCCTAGGCATTTTCCTTGCGATCTTGAAGGGTGTTTATGGCCATTGAATTGGCTTGTTTTCATGCAGTGGATTTGACTAGGGTCAATTGTGAACACACAGGGCTGTTATAGTTTGTCCTTTGCCTTGCCATGTTGTTTAAACTGTTTTAAAAACCAAGGTAGATCAAAAGTCAAAATGGATCGTAAAATGGATAACCAGAATAAATTACGTATTGGAACACGCAGTTCGAAACTCGCGTTATTTCAAACGAATCAAGTGGCCGCATTATTAAAACAGGCGCACCCGCTTCTGGAGATCGAGCTTGTTAAAATCACGACATCTGGCGACTGGCGCCCTGAACATGGCGAACGACCATTATCAACTATTAAGGGCGGCAAGGCTTTGTTCGCTAAGGAAATTGAATGCGCAATTTTGGAAGGTCATGTGGATTGCGGCGTACATTCTATGAAGGATATGGAATCTTTTGTGCCTGACGGCTTGTGTGTTGATCATGTCTTGGCGCGTGTTGATGCAAGAGACGCACTTTTATCAAATCATGGTAATTCGCTGGATGATTTACCCCAAGGCGCTGTAGTTGGCACGGTCAGTACACGCCGGGCAGCCTTTCTTTTAAATGCTAGACCGGATTTAAAGATTGTACCGTTGCGTGGGAATGTACCAACACGAATTGAAAAGCTTCGCAGTGGACAGGTCGATGCCACTATTTTGGCGGTTGCTGGGCTTGAGCGTTTGGGTTTACAGAACGAGATCCAATTAATTCTGGATGAAGCCATTATGTTGCCCTCTGCCGGACAAGGGATCATTACCATAGAAACACGCGCGGATGATGAACGTACCCATGAAATATGCAATAGCATACATGATCACCGCACGGGCTTATGCGTGGCGGCCGAACGTGCAGCGCTTCAGTATCTGGATGGTTCATGCCAGACGCCAATTGGTTCGCATGCCACGTTGCAAGGTGATGTCATGCATTTTAATCTGGCGGTTGCATCAATTGATGGCGCGGTGATTGAAAAAGAATATGCCACGGCCAATGTCAAAACAATTGATCAAGCCAGAAAGCTCGGGGCGGGTACTGCGAGCCTTATTAAAAAGCGTGTGCCGCAAAAATGGCTAGAAAAGAAGACAGGTTGAATAGATGATCTGGATTAGCCGCTCATCTATTGGCGCCAGTGCATATAAGGACATCATTATTGATGCCGGTCATCAGGCGCTGGTCGCGCCGTTACTGCAAATAGAAAATCTTGATTTTATTCTTCCTGACGATCTTGGCTCTTATAAAGCCATTATAATGACTAGCGTGAATGCTGTGCGGGCATTGGACGATGAAAAGCGCGCTATCCTGACCCAGCTGGATATTCCTGTTTACGCGGTGGGTGAACAAACGGCACAGCTATGCCGTGATAGCGGCTTTGATCATGTTATTATCGGGCAGGGCGGCGTGACAGAGCTTTGCAATAAAATTCAAAATGAGATGGGCGCGGGACGCTTGTTATATCTGGCGGGCGTAGATATTACACAGAATATACAAATTGACGGTGTTGAAGTCAGTTATATTCGCGTTTACAAGGTGCATTTGGTTGATGAATTACCGACACCGGCGATAGAGGCAATATTGGATGGAACAATCTCGATCATTCTGTTCTTCTCGGCACGTACTGCGGCGCATTTTAAGACGCTGGTAAAAGATTTTCCGTATAATGATGTACGTGCGGAAGAAATCACGGAGCGCCTCAAACATATAAAAGCCTTGTGTTTAAGCGATAAGGTGGTAAATTCCCTAGAAGGTATGCGGTTTCAATGCGTACAGTCTGCGTCAAAGCCTGATCGGCAGGGTATGGTAGATTTAATCCATATGACACTCGGTAACACCCGGGTTTGACAACCCCATCATGTTTTGATCTTTATAATAGTGTACGTCTGTTACAGTCCGGTTTGTTAAATCGTTTTGTTCGTTTGTAGGGAAGCAATAATGACCAAAGAAACAAATTCTAATTCAAAAAATTCCAGTTCAAAAATCGGCTCTGAAAATGCCAGCGGTGTTCGCGTTGCCGAAGAGATTATCGAGCGTTTTGGCGGCATACGCCCGATGGCTAAAAAGCTCTCAATTCCGGTGACGACTATTCAGGGCTGGAAAATCCGTAACGCTATACCGGCTAATCGCAAGGCTGTGATTATGCATGCTGCACGCGTGCATAATATTGATTTGACCGATATTGTGAAAGGCGCGCCAGCGCCAGTTGCCAAGGAAAATATCCAAGAGGACAATATTAAGACAGTTGCGCAGGTAATGTCCGGTGACGCGGCGACCCAGGAAGAGGGAAAAGAACAGAGCCAAACAGAACAGGCCACACAACAAGTACAGGGGCAGGTACAGTCGCAGGCAGCACCAAAAAATCAAGCAGCCCAGCGTCCAGCGCTAAAAGCACCACAGCACAAATCAAGGATCGGCGATGATGATATGCCGCGCGGTATAATGGAAGAAATTGATAAACCCCATCATGCGCATTTATTAAACGAAATTAATCAGGCCAGTAAAGGCGCATTTAAACAAAGCGTACTTGTGACAATCGGACTCTTGGTTGTCTTGACCGTTGTCTTCGCCGTTATTTTATGGCCGACGAAAAAAGATGTCGCTGAATATAAAGACAAAGTGGCAAAACTTCAGAGTGAAGTGAAGCACGTTAAAAAAGATCACTCTATTATGAAGGCGCTTATTCCTGATGATATCGAACAGGAGTTCTCGAATTTGAAAACGCAGGCGCATGATTTGAAGCAAAAGGTTGATAATATCGCTGAACAAACAGCAAGCTTTGCACATTTGGCCGATACGTTGTTGAACCCAGAAAATGGAGACTTATTTGCACGTATGGCAACACTTGAAGAAAAAATGGGCGGTGTTGCGGGCGCTTCGGATTTATCAACATTGCTTCGCAGGGTTGATGGTTTACAGCAATCCGTTGAAGGTCAGGAACAACTGCAAGGATCTGTTAGCGAGTTGAATGAGCTATTCCAGAAATTTTCTTCTAAGGAAGAATCCGAAACAGAAGTGCTTGGTGAACAAACAGTCGAAGATGCGGTAGAGCTTGCCCGTCTTGAAAATGAAGAGCTGGGGCAGACTTTAGCAGGTGTTCCGCAGACTGATTTAAAAGCGGCGGCATATTTAGTGGCGCTTACAAAATTCCGTGGTTCGTTAAAACGCGATGAAACACCGTTTAGCGAAGATCTGGAATTATTACAGAATTTGATTGGTGAGGATGATCCGGAGTTACAGGCCGCAATTATACGTCTTGCGCCAAAGGCGGCGGACGGCGTTTTGAGTAGTCAGGGTCTTTCGGATGAGTTTAAAGGCCTGACCGGTGATATCGTTGTGTCATCACTAAAGGGTGAGGATGTTGGTCTTAAAGACAAGGCTAAATCCCGTTTGAACGATTTTCTAAGCGTTAAAAAAGACGGTGAGTTGATTACCGGCACAGAAACGCAGGCTAAGGTTGATCAAGCGCAGTTATTGCTTGAGGCCGGTGATGTTCAAGGGGCGATAGCGGTGTTGAACACGCTGGAAGGTGAGGCAGCGGAAACCGCGCAGCCTTTTATCCAGAAAGCGGAAACCACAGTAGAAGCGCAAAGCCTTGAAGAGATGCTGACAGGCAAGTTGATGGAAAATCTGCAAAGCGGCAGCTTCAAATTCACACCAAAGATGCTTGAAGATCTTGGCGGCGGTGATCTTGGCGGGTTTGATGTGAACTCGCTTGGCGATGCCGGGAAGTTGCTGGATGGGTTTGATTTGAAAGACATGAACCTGAAGAATATTCCAGGTACTGGCTCGGGCAATGGTTCTAGTGGTAAAAAAGGACATAACTTCCGTGATTTTTCTGCAAAAGCCAAAGGGCTTAGCCAGAACTTGAATACTGATGGCATGGTTGACGGGGTTAAGGGCGCAATGCCGACCCGCAAGCTTATTCAGGATAAAGATTCAGGCTTTTCTATTATGTCACCGAATAAAGATTTGAATATTCCCGGTGTGGATGCACTGGGCCTTGGGGGTACGTTGCCGGGGCAGGGCAACAAACCTGTATTCTTACCGCAATCAGGTGCAAAAACATCAGGTGCAAAGACTGATGCGCCAGCAGGTGATGATACGAATGTTCCAATGAACGCCCCTGTGAACGCCCCTGTGAACGTCCCTGTGATAGAGGATGCGCCGGAAACCCAAACACAGGAAATGCAGGATACGCAGTAAGGTGTCCTGCCTTTTAATGAAGGCACAGAAATAAACATGCTTAAAGCCATATGGTTTGTATTCAAGGTCGGATTGGTTGTTGCCGCTTTTGTGTGGCTAGCTGCACGCCCTGGTGAAATAGAAATTCACTGGCTCGGCTATGATATTTTGCTGGATATCGGTTTTGGTCTGGTTGTTCTTCTGGCGACGCTTCTTATTCTTTTATGCGTTCATCGTTTTTATATCTGGTTATTTGGCTATCCGGCACGGCTTCGCGCGGCACGAATTGCAAAACGGCAGGAACGTGGTCAGCGTGCTTTGACTTTGGGTCTAAGTGCGGCGGCGGCAGGCGATGTAAAAATGGCAGGTTACCATGCGTATCGTATGCGCAAATTTTTACCTGATACAGCAGGGCTGACTTTGTTATTAGAGGCACAAGCGGCGCAGCTGCGCGGAGATAGTAAGGCCGTATCCAAATCATATCGCGCGTTGATGGAAGATAAAGACACGGCGTTTTTGGGGTTACGCGGTTTGATGAATCAGGCGCTGGAGACAGGTAATAAAACAGCAGCCCTTGATTATGCGTATCAGGCTCGCAAAGCCCATCCAAAACAGCCATGGATCGCACGGATGGTTTATAAGCTTGAGCTGGATCAAGGCAAATGGAATGAGGCCGAGAAATCCTTAAAAGCACTGACGAAATTAGAACCATTGGCGGCAAAGAAGATTGATTCGAATGAAGGCATCGATATGCCCGGCAAGGATGATATTCTGGGCGCGGGCGCGGTTGATAGCAGCGTCAATGACTTGCTAAGTGACAAGATAGCGATGATGGTCAGACAATCTGATGAAGCGCTTGAAAAAGGGCAGAAGGCACGTGCGGAAAAATTACTGAGATCGGTGCTGAAGATTGATCCTTCTTTTATTCCAGCGGCCTGCAGATTGGCTTCTTTATTTATTCGTAATAAAAAACGTGGCAAAGCGACAAAGGTAATCGAATCAAGCTGGAAGCTTAACCCACACCACGATCTTGTACCGCTTTGGGATAAGCTTGCGCCGAGAATGAAGCCGACAGATACGCTGGGAAGGTTGCGCTGGTTTGAAAAGCTGGTGAGCATGCGCCCGGATAGCGCCGAATCACATATGGCGGCGGCAAATATTGCAATTACTGATGCGCTATGGGAAGAAGCCGAACAACATCTGGAACGCGCCGAGGAATTAGAGCCAAGCGCCCGTCTATATCGTCTGTTTTCTAAGCTGGGCGAGCATCGTGGCAAAAGCGAAGATGCCAGATACTGGATGGAAAAGGCAGCGGATGCCCCTGCGGACAAGGTGTGGACCTGTGTTAAAACAGGCCGGATTTATGAACGCTGGTCACCAATAGCGCAGCCCCATGGCGCATTTAATACTATACGCTGGGATTATCCATCCGCACGTTCGGAGGCACTTGATGAACAAGAAGAGCTCGCCTTGCAAACGGCCGGACTTCTGGGCAATTAGATTTACCGAATATTGATAAGATGTTGTGATAGTGCAAGGTTTGGACGGACGTGTTTATATGGCCGCGTGTCTATATGCCGTGCGTGTCTATATATTGGCATGGCTTTTTATATTGGGTCTATATTTTCCATCGCATAATCGGTTTGAAAAATGCAAATCCGGCTAAGAACCCGCCTAGATGCGCAATCCACGCGATTTCGACTGCACTGCCATCGGCCGATGCGCCTAGCATATTGGGTGAGGAGACAAAACCAAAAACGACAGTAATGGCGACCCAGATACCGATTATAGGCCATATGCCGTATTTACCGTTACCCATTTGGCCTCTGTGATGCATAATCATCATGACGCCCGCAAATAGGCCGTTGAGGCCGCCAGAGGCTCCGATAAGCGGGTTGTATGAGCCACTATTGATCATTAGGTGGGCAAAAGCCGCAGCAATACCACAGGTGATAAAATACACGACCATCTTTGTACTACCGATAAATTTTTCAAGTCCTGTACCAAAGGCAAGTAACATTACGGCATTCATGCCAACATGCATCCAATTTCCATGCAGGAATAAATATGTGACTGGACTGACAAGCTTTACCCAAAATGGCGCGCCGGTATCTTGCGTATAAGACGCGGGAATAAAAGAGAAATGTGTGTATATCCAGCCAAATTGTTCGGGCGATAAAATGAACTGCGTCAATATATGAATGCCGATAATAATTGCCAGAAGAGCTTTGGTGGCGGGCGGCACATTCAGAAGGGGTTCTTTTTTCTTTTCGGCGTTTTGCAGATCTTGATATTCCTGACGCCATTTTTTTTCGAGTTTTTCACGTTCGAGTTTTTTTTCCATCGCCGCGCTGAAATCTATGATTTCACCACCTGCGCCTTTGCCAGAGCCATGATCGCTGCCGTTTCCGTTTGAATGTTCGCCGTTATTATCCATAGTTACCATTATAAGATTAATTTTTGTTTTTAGCATCCTGTTTATAATATGCACCTGCAAAACAACTCACGGGTTTTTGTTTGTGTTCTATTTTGTTACACTTCTGCCTACTAAGAATACTTGTTTTTTTATCGGGATTTCAATGTCCTGGAAATAGTCCGCAATAATAACTTATAAGATAGCGTTTAAGTATAGCTGGGAGGCCTAAATGGATTATGATTTCACTACTGGTGTGAACTCGCTTGAAGAGTTCTGGATGCCTTTTACACCACAGCGCGGGTTCAAAAAGAAGCCGCGTATGTTTGTTTCTGCTGATGGCATGTATTACAAAGATGACCAAGGCAATGATATTATCGATGGTGCGGGTGGTTTGTGGTGTGTTAATGCCGGCCATAACAGACCATTGATTAAAAAGGCGGTTAAGTCACAGCTGGATGTTTTGGATTATGCCTCTTGTTTTCAGGTGGGTCATCCAACCGCATTCAGGGCGGCAAAGCGTCTTGTTGATGTGATGCCCGAATCCATTACAAATGTGTTTTTTTCCAATTCCGGTTCGGAGGCTGTGGATACGGCATTGAAGATTGCCAGAGGATATTGGCGGGTTAAAGGACAGGCCGAACGGCAGGTCCTTATCGGTCGTCACAGAGCATATCATGGCGTTGGTTTTGGCGGTATGTCAGTTGGCGGTATACCTTATATTCGCAACACATTCGGCGCATTACTTTCCAGCGTGGATCACTTGCCGCATACGCATAATCTGGCCGAGCAGGCTTTTTCGCGCGGACAGCCGGAATGGGGCGGGCATTTGGCTGATCACCTTGAACAGATGATAGATTTTCACGGCGCAGAAACCGTTGCCGGTGTTATTATCGAACCGGTTTCCGGTTCAACCGGTGTACTGCCACCGCCTAAAGGCTATCTGGAGAAAATCAGAAAAATTTGTGACAAGCACGATATCTTGCTTATTTTTGATGAAGTTGTAACGGGTTTTGGCCGTTTTGGTGATTATTCGTCTTCATCATATTTCGGCGTTACACCGGATATTATTTGCTGTGCCAAGGGTATTACCAATGGAACGGTTCCAATGGGCGCGACATTTGTAAATAAAGAAATTTACGGCGCGTTTATGCAGGGGCCTGACGACACAATGGAATTAATGCATGGTTATACGTATTCGGGGCATCCGCTGGCTTGTGCCGCAGCAATTGGTACGCTGGATACGTTTGAGCAAGATGCGATTAATGATAATGCGAAAAATATGATGCAACCATTTGAAGATGCGCTCCATAGCTTGAAAGATAAGCCATATGTGCGTGATATCCGAAATTGCGGCATGCTTGGCGTGATTGAACTTGATGAATATTCGGATGATGACCATGATCGCTGGAGCCGCGAAGCCTTTATCGATCTATTTTATAAAGGTGTGGCTGTGCGTTTGGGTAAAAATGCGTTGGTGTTGTCGCCGCCGCTTATTCTGGATGAAAATCATATTGATCATATCGCAACGTCAATTGGCGAAGTGTTGCAGGCGCTGTAACAGGCTTATCAGGTTTAACTGTTTAAACTTCACAGCAGCCCCGTTTATCGCGCGGGGCTGTTTGTTTATGGATGAGAAATGGTTCACCCAACATTGTCGTCTAAAAACCCGGAATGCTAGACAAAATAATTGTTTATTTCAGAACCCAGATGCTAGAAACCGTCTCCGTTTGTATTTAAATCCAAACAAACTAAAACAGCCGCGTCATTGCTGACAGGGCCGCTTTACTTAGTTATTTTTTATTTAGTTGTTATTTTTGTGATATCGGTTCTTGTAACCGTTTATCTTTAACTTGGTTTGGCAAAGCCTGTTGTCCATGCTGGACCTTCATAATTTGGTTTGTATGTGATGTCTGTTTTGCCTTTTGTCTCAAGGCCACCACCGGCACTGACTGTTGTTACTGTGTTAACGTGACCGATCAATGATGCAGGATCATGAACGACGCTGGTTTTTGGCTCTTTACCTGTGGCACTGGCATCAAATGTAGATTTTGTTGTGACCTCTGCCTCGATACCTTGCGCATTACGGGATAAATCACCGATATCCGTTGCGATTTTGATAAAGGCGTCCGGATCATCACCGAACAAGCGCCCGGCGCCGCAATCTGTACCATCAAGGGTGGCGCCTTCATTTTCAATGCGCTCTTTTAACTCTAATCCTCGGACGTCTTTGTTGAACTCGCCAAGGGCGCTTCCTAGTCCGGTTGTTGGTGTAAATGTGCTCATTTTATCTTCCTCTTTTTACCTGAATTTTAACGCGACTATTTCTTAGACGCTTTTTTCTTTGTGTTCTTCGCCGTATTGTTCGACTTGCTTCTTGATGCTGTATCATTCACGGCTTTTACCTTCTTGCCATCAAAACTCACCTCGGCCTCGACAAAAATTGGCGTTTTAAGAGAAGGAGGAACTTCTTTCATGCGCTCGGGTGAAAGATCACGACCTGTTAGACCCGGTTTAATTTCGACCCGTATCTTGTCCAGATCACTGCGCCAGTCATAAACAATGCAGTAACTCGCACCTGGCTTTTCGCTGCGTACTGGAATAACTTTCTTTTGACCAGGGATCAATGGCTCTTGCAAGCCGACCATGTCAAAAAATTCTTCAAAGCTCATCTGCATAATTCAGTTCTCCGTTACCTTTAAATGTTTTCTTACATCCGGTTTTTCGTTTCGCTTCGTCTGGCTTTTTGGGGCGTTGCCTCTTCCCTCTATTTATCAGGGTATTTGCGAGGTCTTTGTACTTAACACACTCTCTATGTTCGCCTTATATTTCGCCTTGCTTTTCGCGTTTTTAATATCCGAAATTATTTTCATATTGTCCTGAAAAACTTAAGAAACGTTTAAAAGTAGGCAATGATATTATTTTAATTATGTTAAATGCTGTAACCTACTGATCCAACTGAATATTTTTTATTTATTAAATGAAGAAAAATAAGAAATGAAAACATTTATTGTGATTCAGCCCTCGCGGTTTATAATGAGTTATACATTAATTCTGACAGACTTTCGGTAGGGAAACACGATATGAAACAATTGCGAATTTGTTCATTGATGATGGTGGCTACAGCCTCTGTGTCTATGGCTTTTTGCATGTTTTTTCTATCTGTTCCTAATGCATATGCCGATGGTGCTTATGTGCAATCGCCATCTGTTTATAACAGAACGTCCGGTCAGGATGGTAGCACGATTAACAGCGGTAAATTATATGTAACACCTTCGCAGGTCGAGCAGACAAAGATGTTACGCGCGCAGCCCCCTAAACCTCAGCCGCAGGCAATTGATGAGCAAGGCAGACCGAAAATAGCTGGTTCGGAGGTCGCAGGGTCCGAGAAAGAGTCCAAGAATAAGTTTGATGTTTATAAAACGACCTTAAAGCAAGCTGGCGCCGATAAGGGCGGGGAGGCTGAACCGAAAATAGATCTGACCAATCCGTATGGTGATTTATTCAAGACATTGAAGGCAGCAAGTCCGCAGGAATTGTTTCAGCGCAAAAAAGAAAACATTACAGGTATTCAGACCCTATCATCACAAAAGGTGAGCGGCTCGGCGGCGCTGGGGCAGCATAAATCATCTATGAGTGTTGAAGATATAAGAAGACAACAAGAAGAGATCGAACGTAAAAGGCAAGAGCTGGCCAATGCCAGTGTTATTGCGCCGGAGAAAACAGAGGCGGAGATTCGGGCTGAAAACAAAGCGATACGCGATAAAATGGTGCAGGCCAAGTTAAGTGGCTTGCATAGGAGCCTGACGCATACACAGATGAATTCTGTTCAGACGAGCAGTAAAACAATTGCCCAGCAGACAAAACCAGTTGCACCTGTTGAAAAAACGGGTCTATTTGGTCGGTAGACATGGCGGGACATATTAAACTTGACCTCATTAAACCTGATCTAAAGGATCTGCGTTTTAGCTCTTTCATTTTAGCAATTTTTATCTATGCGTTATGGGGCTCTCCCACGCCGGATGATCCGGCATTAGCAGAGTTTATTATTGGCGCGCTTCTTGTTATTGCTGCAGGGATTCCCCGTTTATTCAGACTTGTTGATTTATCCGTTTATAGACAGGATCAGTGCCAAGCTCTATGGCAGGGCGCGGGCAGCTTATTGTTTCTGTATGGTGTATCGTTATGTGTTCTACGCGGGATTGCGTCGGGTAACGATGTGATGGCAATTATCCGTGATATTTTGCCGTTTATGTTTTTGTTACTGCCTTTATTTGTCTCAGAATTAATACGCGCTAAACCACATTATGCGGGTCTGTTTGTAGGTAGTGTTTTGTTTTTGGGTGTTGTATTTTCTCTGCGTGTATTTGCGCCGTTTATTATGGCGATTTTGTTGAAAGATGGCGGAGTATCAATTCCGGATATAACGGACCCGTTTTATTTGGCCAACGCGCCGACGGTTTTGTTTTCCGCGATTGTATTGTTCTGTAGCGGTCTTTGGCATTTGTTTAAATCCGTTAGTATCACGTCCAGCGTAAAGGCGGTCGTCTTGTTCATGTTGGCCTTGCCGCCTTTACTTGCGATGGCTTCCATCACTCAGCGCGCAACGATAGCCTATTTTGTTTTGGCGGTTATTCTTATGTTTGCTTATTATGCGTGGAAATACCCGGCCCGTATGGGCTGGCCTGTTATGGTGACGGCCGTATTACTGATATGCGCGTTTCCGGTGTTGCATGATGTCTATATACAGCTTGCTTATAAAACACAGCTGGTCGGCGTTAATATGCGTTTATCGGAAATGCGGGCCGTTATTGATATGGTTTCTTCGGCGCCGCTGCGGCTATGGATTGGTCTTGGTTGGGGCGGGGGATTTGAATCTCCGGCGGTTGGCGGGCTCTTTGTGAATTTTACACATAGTCTTATAAGTTCGATGTGGCTGAAAACAGGTATTATCGGCGTAATTTTGACCTTCTTATACATGGCTGGGCTCTTTCAACTCTGGTGGCGATTTTTATATGGTAAGCCGATGATAGCGATAGCTATTTTGGGACCGGTGGTCATTGATGTCTTGTTATATGCCAGTTATAAATCGCTCGATTTTGGTCTGGTGTTGCTGGCTATTACTGTTTTATGTCCCGATCTATCTTTAAAGGCAAAATTAAGGAAAACGCGAGAAAATCTAGGGATACAGCCACCTGTGCATGTTGCATAGCGGCGGTTTGTGGTGTATTCAGAATAATCACTTTTTTACAGGGACAAGATTCTTAATGGCCAGATACAGGGCAAAACCGTCTGTTGTGTTTATGAACCGCGTTTATCCTCCGTCTAGAGGCGCGAGCGGACGCGTTCTGCGTGATCTTGCCATGGGGTTTGCTCATGATGGCTGGGATGTCACTATTTTGACAACCGGCAATAAAGAAGCGCGTGAAAAGGATGGCCCGTTAAAAATCTTGCGGGTGAAAGCACCGTTAAAAGGCCGGACGATCCATGGATATTTCAAAGTATGGTTTAAATTGCTGCGAGCAGGGCGTGCTATGCCTGCGCCTGATTTACTGGTGACGTTGACTGATCCGCCTTTATTGGTTTGTGCCGGCGCAAATATAGCGCGCAAACATAAATGTAAACACATCCATTGGTGCCATGATCTGTATCCGGATATTATCCCCGCTCTTAAAATTACCGTGCCAGATTTCGCACTGCGCTTTTTCAAGAAACGTTCGGTGCGTGCCATGAAATCCTGTGACAAGATTGTAGCCATAGGCCGCTACATGGGGCGCAGGCTAACTCATAGCGGTATCGAGCCGCCCAAAGTTGCGGTTATACCGAACTGGCCTGATTATGAACTTCTTGATCCGCCGGAGCCTAAAAAAGGGCGCGGAGTGAAAAAAGTTAAAGGCGCACGGCCTTTTGATGAACAGCTTAAAGGCGGCAGCGGTCCTAAGTTCCGCGTTCTGTATGCAGGTAATATGGGGCGTGCCCACCCGATTCGCACAATATTGATGGCTGCAGAAAAGCTTTCGGATAAGCAGGCCGATATAGAGTTTGTCTTCATTGGTGACGGGCATAACTATGACCGCCTTGCAAAAGAGCGTTCGAAAAGAGGGCTTGATAATATCCGTTTTTTGCCGTTCCAGCCTTTGCATAATTTGCGCGAAGTTATGCAGACAGGTGATTTGCATTTGGTTACTATGCGACAGGAATCAGCGGGTATGATGGTGCCGAGCAAGTTTTATTCGGCATTAGCGGTGGAGCGTCCTTGCGTGCTGCTTGGCCCGCGTAAGACGGAAATAGCAGAAGTTATTGATGATTATGGTTGCGGCGATATTGTTGATCAGAACGATGTTGATGGTTTGGTTGATGTGATCATGTCCTATCGCAGTGATAGTGATAAATGGCTTCGTGCATATGAGGGCGCGCGTAAGGCAGGTGAGATATTTGTGCCGGAGGCATCAATACAGGCATGGTTAGAGCGCGCCAGAGGTGTTATAAATAGACCCAAGGTTTTGACGCGGAAAAGACGTAAGCCTGTTACGAAAAAGACAAAGCGCAAAGTCGCATAATTTTAATTTATGCCAAAGTTGGCGAGTAAATTCACGATATGACGCATATATATAATCAGCCGACTAATGAACCGACGATTTCCGATATTGCTGTGATGATATGGCGCGGTAAAATCTATGTAATCGCTTTTGCGTTACTGGGCTTTATTACTGCGTTTTTCTGGGTGTCTTTATCGGTCAAGCAATATCGCGCTTCAATGTTGATCGCACCGGCCGAAAGAACCTATGCCGCAGATGTAAGGTCATTTTTGCCTGAAACGACATCGATTGCAATTCAACATTTGGCGCAATCAATTGCGCCGCAGGATACGACCGATTTTGTGCGCTTTTACCACATTTTACGACGTCCGTCCGTGGCACAGCGTATTTTGGATAGCGGCATGGATCTTGAAAAAATTCGGATGCATCAAAACTTTACTTTCGAGCCAGCCAATAATGCGCTGGAAAATGCATCGAGCTTGTCACGTTATTTTGAAGACCATATTCGCATTGAATCCGTAGGATCTACACCGCTGCGCCGTATTATTTATGACCATCCGGACCCAGTTTTTGCCGCAACATTATTGGGCGCTTTATATGGCGTGACCGACCAGGTGATTAAGGATGAATCGCGTTTGAATACAGAAAACCGTATCGCGTATTTGCAGGATTCGCTGCGTAAGGTTGCAAACCCGGATCATCGCCGCGCGATCGCAGCACTTTTAACAGAGCAGGAACACACCAAAATGATTTTGGCAATGGAAGGGGCTTTTGCCGCGACAATTGCCGAGGCGCCATCGGCTGATGTGAAACCGCAATCGCCTAAACCCATTCTTGTTTATTCAATATGCGTGTTACTTGGTATGTTTGCCGGATATATGATTTATAGTCTGCGCAGCAAAATCACATCAACAAATGCACAGATAAAGACGCAGACAAAGACGGGGGCGTAGGGGTGAATTCCGTAGAGCCTGATCTTGTTTGCGGTCTTGCTAAAACGGGTAATAGCTCTGTTGTGAATTTTTCTGATGACACTGGCTGTGTTCATAGCATTGCGGCTCATATTATTCCGGTTAGCGTTATAATCGTTACAAAAAACGAAGAAGAAAATTTGCCGCGATGTTTGCGGGCGCTGGGCGGTTTTGGTCAAGTGATTGTCGTTGATTCAAGTAGTGCGGATCAAACGGCCGATATTGCGAAAAAGATGGGCGCTGAATGTGAGTCTTTTGTGTGGAATGGCGCATACCCAAAAAAGCGCGGCTGGTGCCTTACGCATTTGAATATCAAATATGACTGGGTCTTTTTTGTTGATGCGGACGAAGTGGTGACGCCGCGATTAAAATATGAGATCGCAGCTTTTGTGAAGGCGCCGGACCCAGATGATATAGCCGGATTATTTATTGATGGGCGTTATGTGTGGGGCGGACGTAAGCTTGGCTTTGGTGCCTGTAATTCTAAAGTTTCATTATTTCATAAAGATCGTATGGGTTTTCCGGTGGTTGACGATTTGCATATTGATGGCATGGGCGAGATTGAAGGACATTACCAGCCAGTATTGAATCCGGTATTCAAAGAGGGGCAAAGCGCGCGTTATAAACTGGCGAAATTGCCGGGGTTTGTATGGCATTTCATAGATGATCAAAAGCGCTGGTCGCGGCGTCATTTTTCCTATGCGAGCTGGGAAGTACAAATGAATAAGGATGATCTATGGCCGCAAGATCCGTCAGCTTTACGGCAGATGCTTAAAAAGATATTTCGCTCTGCTCCATTTCGCGGGTTAATTGTTTTCCTTCATAGCTATATTTATAAGCTCGGTTTTCTAGACGGTCTTGCGGGATTTGATTTTGCACATAAGCGCGGCAGCTATTACCGGTTGATTGGCGTATTGGCCAAAGATTTAAATAAAAGGCCTGAATAAATCCTGAGCGCTGGATTGTATTTTTGATTGAAGCTTTAGCTGAAGCTTCAATTGTATATCTGAACGCTTAGCTTTTTCTTAGGTCCGGTTCTTTCAAGCGCATTTTTGGATGCGGTGATGAATGGATTGTCCAATATACATGCCCATATTTGTAATCGGGTTGGCAACGCCGCATTCCTTGCGAATCGAGTATTGTTCGAAGCGGCCAGATTTTGGCTGTTGTTGTGAAACGCCGCCGTGTTCGAAAATGCAAAGAGGAATATCGCAATATAAAACACGCCCGCCAAGTTTAAGGTGCTGTATGGTGAATTTATAGTCGGATGCGATTTTGTAATTGGTATCAAAACGCAATGCACCCATAGTGTTTCTGTTATATAGCATGGCTTGATGCGAGGTAAACATATGCATTGGCGCTGTTTTATTAAAGCTGCGCGCTTCTCTGTATGTTGGTTCTCCGAAACGGTCATTGGACAGAAAATCGCCGTAGATAAAATCGGGCTGGTATTCGCAATATTGCATTTCATGACGGATACATTCGAATACTTTGTGAGATCCGAATAAATCTCCGGCATTCATGAACCAGATGTAATCTCCGCCTGCTATATCAATGCCTTTATTCATTGCATCATAAATGCCGTTATCGCTTTCACTAAGCCAGAGCGCTTTGGTTGTTTTTAAAAACTCGATTGTTTCATCGCTTGAGCCACCGTCAATGACAATCCATTCCAGATTTTTATCGTCTTGTGCCTTCAGGCTTTGCCAGGTTTTAAGCAAACCTGCATAATTATTTTTACAAATTGTAATGATAGAAAAGCTGGTCTTAGCGGCAATGTCGTGTGTCATATGTGGCATCGTATTGTCTTTTTGCTTTTAGGGTTGTGTTCTTTTTCGGGTAACTTACTAGTTTGTTTTGGATCTTGAATATTTTGCACGGTAGCGGGGGGTTATTGTCCGCTTGGCGGCTTCATACCGTGTATCCGGCTACGGATATCGGTTGTATGCTGGGCTTTTTCACCAAGAGCCTTGATGTTTTTATGCTCTCTTGATTTGTGGAACATATCAACGGCAATGTCTTTGAACGCATCAAAGGCGGCTTGGTCAAAATATTCGCCGTCGTTTTCGTTTTGCATGTCTTGCATAGCGGCAAGGGCTTCTTCGGGCATTTTGGCTTGTTGATATGACCGCGTTTCATTGGTCATAGCTTCGAACGTGTCTGCTATGGCTGTTATACGTACGAACCATGGAATATCGTCACCTTTTAAACCGTGATAACCCGAACCATCAAGACGCTCATGATGGTATAGCGCAATTTCGGCAGCAGTAGTTGCAAGCGGCCCTGTTGATGTATTCAGGATGCGTTCTGCGCCGTGAACGGTATGAAGTTTGATTTGTTCAAACTCTTCGTCGGTGAGTTTCCTTGCATTATATAAAAGCTCTTGCGGCATATCGATTTTACCGGCGTCATGCAGCTTAATAGCATTCATTAAAAAACGCGCTACATCTTCTTCCTCGCCCATAGCTTTAAGAAGTCCATAGGCATAAGAGGCCACGCGTTCAACATGAAGCCGCGTTCCAAGATCACGTTCTTTTTGTTCGGTGAGAATTCTGCGTAGGGCAACTCTGTCATCCTCTGCCGGATGATCCGAATGTAATGCCGCAACCGCACTATCAAGAATTTTGACAACGCGGGTAAATTCAGTTTTCAAATCTGGTACCGTTTTTGTGTCCATACACAAAAGACCTTTATGTCTGAATATTTTAATGTTCTATCAATTGTTATGTATTAGCCGTAATTTTTATCAGAATAAAATAAAAACAGCAAATTTGCGGCAATAAAATTTAATTTTTTCTTTGTTTTTGAATAGCTTAGCGTAATCATAAGTTAGAGTTATGATTTTTCCCTGATTGCGGTTTCTGGCCTAAGCCGTGCCCGTAATTATCGTGATTATATAGCTGTGATTATGTATCGGTAATAAGTGTGCGGCATTTTATGACCGCACTTGTTATTGCTGTGCTTGTGTTGATGGATTCCTGCCGGAAGATTTTTAGTTATCCCGAATATCGTCGAGGAAAATCCCGGTAATTGCCAAATTGCTTAGGATCTGACTGAAATCTTTGGCCGTTTGTATGAAGTTAAACGGTTCGGGGTCATGTGGCACGACAACGGTTGAACCGGGCGGAATTTTGATTGATTTATGGTTCCACATTCCAATGACTAGTGGCTCGGCACTGCCATCAGGATAAAGAACAAAGCTTCGACCTTTATCGGCGTTGAATGTATATCCGCCTGCTTCTGCAATGTAATCACCGGCTTCTTTATTATCGCGGAATTGCAATATGGCCGGAGAGAGAACCTCACCTGTCACGCGCACGGTCAGCGGGCGCTTTGGTATAAAGATACGGTCGCCCGCTTCTAGTAGTAAATCCTGAGCGGGGTCGATAACTAGAACGGCCGGATCTGCCTCTACGGTAATACGTCCTACGGCTTCAACTTCGCTAAGCTCGGAGATCAGCTCGCCGGTCATGGCAATTTGCATGGTGCTTGGTGTATTTTCCTGATTATTTATTGCAGCAGCCATAGAACGTTTCAGATCGCGCGCGGCATTTCTAAAACGCATTTCTTCGGCGCGTCTTGCGCTGGCGCGGCTAAATATTGCGCCTTTGGGGTAGGCTTGTTCGGTCAAACCGCCAGCGCGCCTGAAAAGGTCGGAAAGCTTATCTCCGGCGACAAGGTCATAGCGACCCGGATGCATTACTTCACCGATAATTTGCACGCTTTCATCACTGATCTTCTTGAATTTCTGGTTTATGCGCACTGTATCGCCCGGTTCCAGCATTACGGTTTCGGGCCTGGTTTCCATGAAATTGATTACTTGGCGCTCTGTTCCACTTCTGCCATAGGCTTGGTCGTTTTTCCCAAGCAGGGCAGAAGTCACTTCTATATTGGTTGTATTTGCTTCGAGTGTGAGGCCGCCAGCAACGGCAATAACATTTTCAAGGTTAACCCCTTCGGTTACCGGATATGCACCGGCCTGACGAATTGCGCCCCGAATAAAGGCAGAGCGTTCTGTGAGGAAGGCGATGAGGACAGGATCGCGCAGGTTATCTTGTGCGTCGTTATAATCTGACGAGCCGTATTCTGTGTAATCTCCGGCTGCCGGTGTCATGGCATTCATGTGCTGTGGTACATATTGTGCGGATTTATATTGCGTGGAAGAATTGTTGGTTTTTGATAATGCACCGGATGGTCCATCAGCTTCATTGTTCTGCAGCGCCAATATTTGTTTGCGCGAGAATAAATGAACGATATCGCCTTCCTCCAGCTTACGGTCAAAACGGTCTTTCACCACCATTAAAGGCGGGAAGGGCAGGTAATGCGGGGAGAATTGTTCTTTATCCCAGCGCTCTATAACACCAATAAGCGGGTAGATGTCTGGGCCTAAAACCTGTTCGCTGCTGATGAGTTGCGTTAGCGTTCCTGCATGGCGGTAATCATGCATGCCGGGCTGGCGCGTGTGCCCGGTCAACTCAACTGTGCCGGAGCGCATTTCTTCGCTTGGTGATACTTTCAAGATATCGCTATTGCCGAAGACAGGGTTCATTTTAGCGGAATATTGATTGGATATTTCTTGAACAATTTCGCGGCCGTCACTGGTGAGTGATAGTTTCAGATAGCGGTTTTGTCCGGCGCTGATGAGGCCGCCGGCCATATCTAGTACTTCGTTAAGGCTCATTAGTTCAGCGGTATCGCCGATATCATTGCGCGGATCTTTGTTCGACGGTCGCAGTTCGTATATGCCCGGTCTTTTTACATTGCCTGTGACCGCAATAGTCGGGCCGATTGGCGGCACGACGATACGGTCGCCGTCACGCAATTGTAAATCCATTGCGGTGCTTCCGTGCATTAATAGTCCGTATAGGTCGATCATTGTGCTGCGACCATCGCGGATTAATTTTATTTGTCGTAGTGATCCTGTTTCCTGTATACCGCCCGCCTCCATTAATGCATCCAGAACACTATGGAATACGGTCAGGATTTGTCTGCCCGGGCGCTCGACATGGCCGACGATAAGAACGTCAATTTGTCGTACGCTGTCTAGTGAAACGAAAATATCGGTGTTGTGTTGCTGTTTTGCGTAATCTTCCAATATGTCGCGCACTTGTGCAAAGGTTCTGCCGGAGGCCGTGATGGGTGGCAGGTATTCTACGATGAGCATGCCTTCATTATTAATGGTGTATACATTACGGCTTTGGGTCTGGCCGCGGAATATAATTTCCAGACGATCACCGGCACTTAAGATAAAATCATCCTGTACACGTCCGCCCGGTATGCCGCCGCGCCGTG
>JAUILO010000168.1 GCA_030432775.1 Alphaproteobacteria bacterium | reverse complement strand
GAGCGTTCTTGTTGCCGAAGATAATTTAGTCAATCAGGTGTTTATTAAAGAAATTCTCGAAGAAATGAAGGTGGCTTACACAATTGTATCCAATGGCCGTGAAGCTGTGGATGCGGTTCAGGAAAAAGAATTTGATATGATTATCATGGATTGTTTGATGCCGGAGATGGATGGTTTCGAAGCCACTGTCGCAATTTGTGAATTGAAAGATATTGGCGAGATCAAGGATGTGCCGATTTGTGCGTTAACGGCCAATGCCATGAAGGGCGACAGAGAAAAATGTCTGGATGCAGGAATGGATGATTACCTGACCAAGCCCGTACGCAAAAAAGAATTGAAAGAAAAAGTATATGCGCTCATCAAGGGTGAGAAAGTGCAGTCAACCGTTCTGGATTCAATTCGTGCCGAGATCCTGTTCCCCGAAACATTATTTGCTGTAGCAAAAGATGCCACAAGAGAGGCAGATACAAACGTAGTTTCTATTCATGCGCCCAGTCAACAAGAACTGCAAGATGATGTGCTGGATCAAGAGGCGGTCGAGAATGCGCGCAGCATTTTGAAGGAGAAATATGACGAGATGGTCCACGTCTATATTGATAATAGCTGGGAGCGGCTGGATGAGATTATAGCTGCTGTTAATGTGCGTGATGCCGAAGGTGTTATTCGCCCGGCGCATACGTTGAAATCTACGAGCAAACAGATGGGTGCATTGAAGCTGTCGGAGGTTGCAAAAGAAGTCGAATTGATGGCCAAGGCAATCGTCATGAGCGGCGAAGATGTCGAAAAAGGCATGGAGTCCATACTAAATGGGGTGCAGGAGATTAAACAGATATTATCCGAAACCAAGCGTGCATTCGAAGATATGGCGGCTTAATGAGAGACGCACTCTATTGCTGGGTATTCTGGATAGTCATATTGGTGTAATCTACGAGGTGGTTTTTGTAACCGGTCAGTTCAATAATTGAGTGGTTTTGTCATATGTACAAAAGGCAGTTTTGATTCTAAGGGGAATAAAATGCGCAATATAAAGCTTATAAAACTTGGTGTGATTGCAAGGTATATGGCTTTGTGTCTTGCTTTGTTATGCTTTCCGATACAGGCTGGCGCAGAGTCAGGCGTGAGTGAAGATAAGATAATTTTTGGTCAAACGGCTGCCCTTGGCGGCCCTGCTTCTGCGTTGGGGCTAGGTATGCAGCAAGGGATTATGGCAGCATTTAAGGAAGTAAATGAAGCGGGAGGTGTAAATGGCCGCAAGCTTGAGCTTAAATCCTATGATGATGGTTATGAACCTGAGCGCGCGATCGAGAATACGCATAAATTGATTGGCGAGGATGATGTATTTGCATTAATCGGCGGCGTTGGAACACCGACAGCCAATGCCGTCCAGCCCATTACCTCAGAAGCGAAAGTACCTTTTATCGCGCCGTTCACAGGTGCCGAATTTTTACGCAGTCCTTTTAAGCGCTATGTTGTGAATGTCCGCGCGTCATATTGGCAGGAGACAGAAGAATGGGTTGAGCGCTTGACGAAAGATCTTGGTATCACACGGATTGCGATATTGTATCAGGACGATAGTTATGGTCGTGCGGGGCTTTCCGGTGTGGAGCGTGCCTTAAAAAAACGGGGGTTGTCTTTAGTTGGCGAAGGAACATATAAGCGCAATACAGTTGCTGTGAAATCAGCTTTGCTGAGTATTAGAAAATCTAATCCCGAAGCTGTTGTTATGGTTGGCGCATATAAACCATGTGCCGAGTTTATCAAATTATCAAGAAAACTGAAATTCAGCCCTATATTTGTCAATATATCCTTTGTTGGTAGCGATGCTTTGGCCGAAGAGCTTGGCGAGGATGGTGAAGGCGTGATTGTTTCGCAAGTTGTGCCGTTTCCCTTTGGCGGGTCGGTAAGTCTTCTTGCTGCTAGATATCAGAAATCTATGGATCAATATATCGATAATGGAGAATATGGCTTTGTTTCGATGGAGGGTTATATGGCCGGACTTTTGGTGGCGCAGGTGCTAAGGGGGATTGAAGGAGATGTGACCAGAGAGGCATTCTTAGATGGGCTTTATCGCAAAGGTGATCTGCCGCTTGAAGATATTGTTCTCCATTACGGCGATGATGACAGTCAGGGAATGGATAAAGTGTTTATGACTATTTTGCAAAAAGATGGCTCATTTTTACCAGTTCAGAAATTAGCGAAGTAGAAATATGGCAGCTCAAGATGATAAAGAGATGAAGAAAACCCGGTTGGGGACAGTAAAGCATAAGCTTTATTTGTCTTTGTTTGTGATTAATGCTTTGGCTTTGATTGTTGGTTTTACGGCTTGGGGCGCTTTCCGAAGCTCTGCGGAAACTTTGCAACTGATTACGGGAAAGATGATGCCGGTTAATGAATCCGTATCGGAGGTCATTGTTCTGAGTGCACGCCTGAGTACGCTATCACCACGCCTGATCTTTGTGCAAAATGATAAGGAATTAGCACAGCTTTATGATGAGCTTTATAGCATTATTCGAAATAAACAGCTGATTGTACGCTCGCTGCGCGAAGATAATCTGGACCAGATGTATTTTTCGTCCATTATCACAGAGGTTGAAAATCTAGGTATAGAAGTAGAACGTCGACTTTATACTGTGAAACAGGGGATGGCTGATTTGCTGGAGCTGGATCAGAAGCAAGTCGAGAATTCTCATACATTAAAAAAGGCCCATGCTGATTTTATTATCGGCACATCACCGATTTCTGATGATGCACAATTTGCTCTTATTATCGGTTTGGAGGAGCCTGATCATTCCGATGATGTTTTAGCGATTCAGGCTGAAACACTGGCGCTGGCGCTTGAGATCAAAGCAGAGGGCAACCTTTTATACGGGATTATGGAGACAGCGCTTCATTATCAGGAGGCGGAAGAGATTACACCATTGGCTGAGCGCTATGTTTCTTCGTTGCAACGGCTTGAAGGCAACCTTGCGCAAATTAACCGGCAACAAAATAGCGAAAGTTTTTCGAAAGTAAGCGGCGCAGTACAGATTATGCGAGAGTTGGGTAGTAATGAAGTGCAAAACATATTCTCTATCCAAAAAGAGCGCTTACGTAAATATGCCGATTTAGAAAAAGAAATCGAAGAAATTGAAAAACTGAATGATAGAGTTAACGGCTCGATCAATCAGCTTGCCGCGCATATCAAAGAGGATGTAAGAAATACGAAAAATATTACAGATCATACCTTAAAATTCGGTATTTATACTGTTGTCGGTGTGTCTAGCCTTGGGATTATATTTTCTTTGCTCCTGAGCTGGTTTTACATCGGCGGACGTGTGATTGGCCGTATTGAAAAGTTGAAGTCGATGATGATCTCGCTAGCAGATAAGGATTTCAACCGGGTTATCGAAGGTAAAAATGATAAGGATGAGCTTGGGCAGATGGCGCGGGTACTTGCAACATTCCGGGAGAAACTCATTGAAAATGAGATACTCAATCAAGATTTAAATGAAGCGATTATGGAGTCTGAAGAGGCAAGAAATATTGCGATTGATGCAAACAAATCCAAGAGCGAATTTCTTGCCAATATGTCTCATGAACTGCGGACACCTCTAAATAGTATCATTGGTCTATCGCAGATGCTGTCTGAAGATATGTCGGAAAGCGAAGAGCTATCAATGGTAAGAACTGTCAATAAATCGGCGGTGTTGTTGTTGAATATTGTGAATGACATTCTGGATCTGTCCAAGATTGAGGCGCAGCAGGTTGTATTGGAAAGTATAGGTTTTGATTTTCCCGAAACCTTATCGTTAATTGCAGATTCTATCTATCCCATGGCCAGCGCAAAAGGGGTAGAATTGAACTGTAAGTACAAAAGCAAAGATATGCCTTATATAAAAGGTGATCCTGTTCGTTTGGGGCGTGTTCTGACGAATCTGATTAGCAATGCGGTGAAATACACATTAGAAGGGCATGTTGATGTTATTGTCGATTATAATCGGATTGGTGATGATGGTGATTTGATAGAGGTTCACTGCTCCGTAATTGATACAGGTATTGGGATAGCGCCTGAAAAACATGCAGCGGTCTTCAATAAATTCACGCAGGCCGATGAATCGACAACGCTTAAGTTTGGCGGTACTGGTTTAGGGCTGGCTATTTCTAAAAGTTTAGTGGAATTAATGGGTGGTGAAATTTGGGTTGAAAGTGAAGAAGGTGTTGGGTCTACATTTTACTTTACGGCTTACTTACCAAGTATTGTAGATGACATTGATCTTACCCCTGATAGTTTAGATGTTGTACGCAATAAACGTGCATTGTTGGTAGACGATAATGAAACTAACCTACGTATACTAAGCGCGCAATGCGAACGCTTAGGCATGATTATTAAAACGGCACAAAGTGGTAAAACTGCGCTTCAAATTTTAGGGCAGGCTACTGATAACCTACCGTTTGATTTGGTGATAGTTGATATGCAAATGCCTAAAATGGATGGTGTAGAATTAACTGCTGAGATTAGA
>JAUILO010000167.1 GCA_030432775.1 Alphaproteobacteria bacterium | reverse complement strand
CTTGCCAGCGAGTCATATTGCAGTGGCTTGGCAATCAAATTTGCACCATCAGGAAACTCAATTCCCTCAAGACTACCATTGGCCGGATAACCGCTCATAAAGATCACTTTAGTCGCCGGACGCACATCCGCCATCAATTCCGCCAAATGCTTACCTGTAATTTCAGGCATCACAACATCGGTAAGTAATAAATCTATCGCGCCGATATACTCATCCTGAACTTCCAGCGCCTTGTTTCCGTTTGAGGCGGACAACACATCAAACCCCATATTGCCAAGCTCCTCGGTTACACTTTCCAGCAATTCCTTTTCATCATCAACAACCAGAACCGTATACCCCTCAAAACTCAGATTGCCTTCAGGGGGATAATCACCTGAATCCAACTGCACCTTGACCTTCTTCTTGCTGACAGGAATATACAAAAACACCGTTGTGCCACCTGTCGGCAGAGATTCAACTTCAATACATGCATCCATCTGTTTGGCCACACCATAAACAACAGACAGCCCCAGTCCGGTACCCTTGCCTTGTTCTTTGGTTGTGTAAAACGGATCAAACGCTCGGTCGAGTTGCTGCGGCGTCATACCACAGCCAGTATCAGACACAGACAGGAGAACATATTCCTGCGGCTCGCCACCCTGTGTTTTGAGATACTCAGTAAGGCTGCGCGGTAACATTACAGGATCACACAGCATAGATTCTATCATCAAAGTACCGCCATCGGGCATAGCATCACGCGCATTTGAAACCAGATTCATCAACGCCTCTGCCAGCAAATCAGACGGGCATTCAATGGCAATATTACTTTGGCAATTGGTATATAAATTTATATCGACACCTATCACCGGCATCATCAATAGCTTTTGCTGTTCGACAAACATACGCAAGTCCAAAGGTTCGTTGCCCACCACTTTGTGACGTCCAAAAGTCAGCAATTTACGCGTTAAACCACTTCCTCTCATCGAAGCCTGATGAATCCGGTCCAGATATGTTTCAACGGCATCGCTATCCCCATCATTAAGCCGCGAAAGCCCAAGACGAGCATAACCATCAATAATTGAAAGAATATTGTTAAAGTCATGCGCAATGCCGCCAGCCAGATTGGCGACAACTTCCAGGCGCTTTTCTACCTGCGCACTTGATGAATCCCCATCAACCGAACGAGCGCCCACCTTTTCCTCACCCCCCGTTTCAGGCACCACCAATCCCGGTAAATATGACCTTCTATAACTATTCAAATTGCCCATACATAGCCCCTAAATCACTGTATCTTGGTCTTCTTGCTCGTTATTATTTTATGTGCATTCTTTAATCGGAACTCTTTAACCCTTTAATCAGAACTCTTTAATCGTGACTTGTTCATTACAGGCCTTTGAACTAGATATCCTGACGTCCGATTTGCGTCCAAATTCTAATTAAAGACGCAATCTTTTTAATACAATCATAAGTAGGATAATACATTATAAACATTACTCAAAATTGAAATATTGCAGGTTAAATGTTTTGACATACGATTGTATATAAACCACACTTAATAATTGTGTTCCCACAGAAGCGCTCGCTTCACATTCCAACCAATTACACCGACATCACGATGCATCATATTACCGCAACCATATTGCTTGTTTCCTCGTTAACGCTGCCCTGCGTTTTATGGGCGAAAACAAGTGCAGCTGAGAACACACCCTCACCCGCATTATTTGGCGCGCTTGGCCTTAATACAATCCCCAGCGCCCGCCATGATCCAGAAGGTACAATCCGCGCATTCACACATGCTGCCGACCCATATTTACACAGCGGCGTTTCCATACAGCTCACCGAACCGATCAACATCACCTTGCGGCAAAGCGCCGAAGTTTCCAGTATCAACAGTTCGCCCGAACGCTTTTACCCCGGCGTTGATCTGAAATTGCGACTATTAAAAGAAACGCAGTATATTCCTGACGTGTCGATCGGGTTACAATCAGCGACCGGACATCGCCGCATGGCCGGCGAATATGTTGCTATATCCAAAAGATACAAAGATTTTGATTTTACCGGCGGTATGGCATGGGGGCGCCTTGGCAGCGCTGCCCATGTTAAAAATCCGTTCAATATTTTCGGCTCGCACTTTAAAAAAGATCGCGACATCACCAGCGAAGATCCCAACACACCTGAAGACTGGTTTACCGGCAAAGATATAGGTTTCTTTGGCGGCATTGAGTATTTCACGCCGCTTGACGGCGTTTCTATCAAGGCCGATTGGGGTGCTGACCGCTATGTTGCCGAACAAACCACAAGCGACTATAACAAACCCCCGCCATGGAGCCTTGGCCTAAACTATCAAGCGGCCGAATGGAGCAATATTGGCGTAAGCGTTATCGGCGGTAAAAAAATCATGGGTCAGCTCAGTTTCCAAAGCCCGCTACAGCGCTGGACCGGCGGACAAAAAACAGCAACAATCCCGCCCTATTTCAACGCCCATCGCAATATACGCCTATCAAGCGCAAACGTACAAAGCGACGCGGCAAAAGACGGCATACAGCTAGCGGTGGAAAACGAGACATCATCAGGGCTACACGCCTCTTTGACGCTACAACCATCTTTATCGTCCCCGCCACAAATCGGGCGAGCCGTAAGACACATGGCAAATAACGCCTCAACAACAACAGAAGCACTCTCCATCACACCGCAAGTTTACGGCTTGCGCGGCTCGCAAATAAACATCATCCGGCGTGATGTAGAAGACGCTCTGATCACCAGACAAGGCAGCGCACAGGAAATCTGGTATAATACGGAATTCAGGCCAAGTGATAAAAACACAAAGATAAGCGGATCATTATTACCAGAACTTGCCTCTGGCAATTTTTCCAGCCGTTCCTTTCGTTTGTACCTGGATCAGGATATCAGCATGTCCGAAGAAGATAGCGCCCTGCTCTACCGCACATCAATTATTGCCAGCAAAGATGTGCAAATCGGTAAAGGCGGCATATTCGGCAATGCTGTGCGCATAAATCTAAGCGACAATCTGCACCGCCTGCGTGACTATAGACCACAGAGCCTTCTGCCGGTTCGCAGTAATATTGACGATTTTGCCGATGAAAGACTGAGCATCGAGCGATCTTATCTCGGCTGGACATATACATTACAGCCAGATGTTTATCTGGCGCTGAGCGGCGGGTATCTGGAAGAAATGTATGGCGGTGCTGGCGGCGAAATTCTGTACCGCCCGTTTGGCCGCACATATGCTATTGGCGCACAAAGCTATCTCGCCTTCAAACGCGACCCACTGCAAAGTCTTAACCTTGGTTTTTCAGGCGACACTCTGCTAACCGCACATATTAACGCATACTATGAAATACCGGGCACACAAACAACGCTAAAGGGACAAATCGGGCGCTACCTTGCCGAAGATATTGGCGGCAGCGTAGAAATATCGCAAAATTTCAACAACGGAGTGCGGCTTGGCGCGTTTGTTACAGCCACAGATCAGGCAGATTTCGACCTATTTGGCAGCACAACGCATTTATATAGCGGGCTAAAGCTGGGCATCCCGATCGGCAGCCCGCGTTTTATTCCTGATGGAAGCCAGATACGCGTTACCGCAGCCCAGCTAGGCCGCGATACCGGACAATCTATTGATAAACCTATTGATCTATACGAGCTTACCGAGACGCTATCTTACAGGCATCTTGCTGATCAATGGAGCGGTATTCTTGATTAATATCACCTTGACCGGCCGCCTCAGACTGTATCCGCAAGAAAATCTTCTCCGCCATCTGGTTCGCGGCAAGACCTGTTGAAATACCCATCTTTTCCGCATAATCAAAGATTTTCTCGACATTACGTGCCGAGCGCTCAACATGGGCCATCATGTTTTCATGATTAATTTCATGCGGGAACGGGTTTTGACCAATACGGTCAAAATATTCATATGCAACAGCAATTACACCGCCAGAATTCACAACGTAATCCGGCGCGTAAAGAATATTCTTTTCTTCCAGAAGCTGTTCATCGGCCTGTGTTGCAAGCTGGTTATTGGCCGCACCAACGACCATATCCACTTTCAAACGCGGAATGGTGTTACTGTTAAGCTGCGCTCCCATGGCACAAGGTGCGAAAATATCAGCATCGCAATCAAAGATATCATCAAGCGCCACAACTTCCAGACCCGGTATCTCTTTTTGCGCCTGTTCCAAAACAGCTTCGCGCATATCACATGCAAATATCTTTGCGCCATCTTCTTGCAGCAATCTGGCAAGTTCATACCCAACAGCTCCAAGACCTTGAATAGAAACCTTCAAACCATCCATATTCGTCTTGCCATAGCGTTTTAATACCGCAGAACGCATACCACAGAAAACACCATAGGCTGTAACCGGTGAAGGGTTGCCGCCTATTTCACTTTCATCGGTTGAAAAACCGACAACATAATCAGTTTCTTTTGCCATGATGCGCACATCATCTTCGCTCAGACCGCTATCTTCGGCAGAAATATACTCTCCGCCCAGCGCCTCAACGGCACGCGC
>JAUILO010000166.1 GCA_030432775.1 Alphaproteobacteria bacterium | reverse complement strand
GGTCGAGAATACAAGATCAACAATATAACGCTCGATATGTTCGGGCATTCTTACTTCATCAATCTCCGCTCTTGCATCAAAGATCGTTTTGGCTGGCGTAATAATACGTTCTTTTGCAGTCTGACCGGATTCATCCTTGGCCTTTTGCTTTTGGCTGGATTTCTCACGTATCATACGAATAATTTCAACTTCGGTTTCTTCGGTTGGGTAAAGCACCTCAACCAACATTAAAAAACGGTCCATCTGGGCTTCGGGAAGCGGGAATGTACCTTTTTGAATACCCGGGTTCTGTGTCGCCATCACCATGAAAAGGTCAGGCACTTTATGCGCCACCGCATTCACAGTGACCTGTCTTTCCTCCATCGCCTCAAGCAAGGAGTTCTGTGTCTTAGATGGCGAACGGTTGATCTCATCAGCCAGCACCACATTGTTAAAAATCGGTCCCGGTTCGAATTTAAATCTGGTCTCGTCTTCGACTTTATAAGCAACCTGACCGCCGGTGATATCCCGTCCGATCAAATCCGGCGTGAACTGAATACGGCCAAAATCACATTCCAGATTATCCGATAACGCCTTAATAGCCGTTGTTTTCGCAAGACCCGGCAAACCTTCAACCAGAATATGGCCGTTGGACAAGATACTAATCAATATCTGCTCAACAATTTGTGATTGGCCAAGAATATAAGTATCCATCCGGCCACGAAGAGCATAAATTTCGTCAAGTACGCTGCTCATTGTCTATCCTTTGTTCATCTCTGGTATGATTCATCTTTGTTTGTTGAAAACCACTTTATTTATTGAAAGCCTCACGGCGCGCCGAAAGGCAAGACAGGAAAACTTAATAACCAATTGTATTATCTAACAGAATGGCTTTTCATGGAAGCCCTGTTATTTTCCTACTATGGCGCGAATTTTTATAACATTCAGTTAATACATTACGGGAAATAGAAAATATTCTTTGATTAAAACGTAATGCAAGATCATTCAGAAACTGTTAACCTATTGTGATGTAATATGATTTCGCAAGCACGTATCATACGTCTGGCACATATATATCAACATTATCAAGGCGCCAGTAAACGCCATAATAAAAGTAACCAGAGTAATATAAGGGCAGTATAATATGGTCGAACGTTTTCTTGTCTCCGATGAAGATCTGGAAGAGCTGATACACCAATATTGTCAGGATTTCACCAAATACGCGCGTATGGGCCGGTATGATCCGATTACAGGCCGTGAAAAGGAAATCGAAGAATCAATTATGATCCTTTTGCAAAAAGGTCGTAAAAACGTGGCGCTGCAAGCACCTGCCGGTGTTGGTAAGACCGCGCTTGTCGTAGGACTGGCCCAGCAGATTGTCGCCAATAATGTGCCTGAATACTTGAAAGATGCCCGCGTGCTCGAAATTGAATTGCCGCGTATGGCTTCGGGCACAAACACAATCGCCGAGTTTCAAGATCGTTTCTTAAGCGTCTGTAAGGGTGTGGCGGAACGATATTATGATGAGAACTATCCAAAATTCGTACTCTTTATTGATGAGATGCACACCATCATGCCTACGGTAAAAGGTAGTGCTTATGCCGGTTTGTCAGAGGTGATGAAGCCATATCTTACCACCGGTTCACTCCACGTTATGGGCGCAACAACGCTTGATGAATTCAGAATATATGTCGCGCCTGATCCTGCGATGGATCGACGTTTTCAGCAAGTTCACTTGAAAGTGCCCGATGCCAAGGAAACCGTTCACATCCTGAAAGCATTAAGACCAGGGCTTGAAAAACACCATAAAATCCAGATTCCCGATGAATGCCTGGAGCTTGTTGTCAAACTCACGAACGAACACTTGCCGCGCCGTAACCAGCCCGATAAAGGTATTGTTATGCTTGATGGTGCCTGCGCCTATCATGTTATGAACCACGGCTGGGGCGGCGAATTATTCCCGTATGATATCAAGAAAATTGTCTCGATTGAATCCAAAATCCATCCGGATGCGCTTTAAATCTGACCGTGTTATAGATTTATTAATTTCAAACCAATTGCCCAAGCAATTCATTCACATTGTTATAGTTATAATCCACGTAAGATGGCATTGGTTTCGGCGGACGGCCATAATGCAGTAAAGCTGTGTGCATATTTTTATCTGCCGCAATTTTCAGATTTTTCACCGTATCTTCAACAACGACAACCGCCTCTGGCTTTACGCCCAGTATTTCAAGCCCCATATCAAATGATAGCGGGCTGCTGCATTTACTTTGAAACTGATAATCTTCTTTGCCAAGAATATGCGTATCTGGGAAATATTCTTTTAAACCCAGATGAGCCAAAACACGCGCTGCCCAATCTTTCGAAGCATGTGTAATAATAATCTGAGGCAATTTTAATGATTGAAACAAAGACTTGGTCTGTACCGCAGTTTTTATCAACTTTTCATCAATAAGTTCATGATACACCTCATGCATCTGTTCTACTTTAATCTCGTAATCACGTAAGAAATGTAAAATGCTCTGCCCTGTCTGCGCATGGGACTGCCATGCAAACTCCACAGCCTCGTCAAGCTTTAGTGGCACGCCCAAATGAATAGCCGCTTTTGCCGCCGCATGATTACACGCAACCAGAAAATCTTCGTCAAAGCGGTAAAGCGTACCATCCAGATCCCATATAATGGCCTGAATGCCGGAAAGATCAGTGATTGATGATATTGAAGAACCGTTTGTGTGGGACATTTTCATCTTCCAATAATACAAACAAAAAAGCGGATGAATTTACGAAAGCGCTCATTCGGTTATGGCTTACGAACATGGCTTAAATCTACGGATCACAAATGCCAAAAAATGAGCCTGCTAATTATTTCGGTTTATTAAAGAAACCGCCAGAACTTTGTTCGTTTTTTGGTGGCTCGTATTTCGGGCCTGGTGTTTTTTTACAGGCCAGATAGAAATCCATGACATCTTCGGCGGTATCAAAGGCAAAATCAACATAAGGTGGCATTTTCGGCGGTGGTTTGCCATATGTAACCAATATCGTGGTTACGCCCAGCTCTTTGGCAATTCTCAGGTTTTCAACCTTGTCTTCGACCATCATCAACGTGCGCGGATGAAGCCCCAGATAATCGAGCATAATATTAAAACCGGCCTTATTTTCTTTCTTTGAAACACGGCCGATATCATTAAAATCGAAAATATGGTCATCATCAAAATGTTCGGATAAACCGATATGTTTAAGAACACGGTTAACCCATTCGCGCACGCCATGGGTCATGATCATGTGCTGTGTGTCATTAATGCTTTCAAACTGTGCGGGAAGGCGTGGAAAGGGCTCGATCAATTTTTCATCTAAAAATTCATGAAAGCTATCAAGCAATTCATCTTCTTCGATTTCGGGATACATATCAAGAAAGTAGCGCTGCGCCATACCTGTTTCTTTATAAGATCGCGCGGCAAGTTCAAAGGCGGCCTGAACATCAAGTGGCGCTCCGTTTTCAACTGCGGCCCTACCCATCACATAATCATATGTACCGCACATCTGGTCACTCACGCGGTAAAGCGTGTGGTCTAAATCCCAGATAATGCCTTTGATATGATCCATGAAATTCTAGCGTATCCAAACTATGGCTTATATTTGAAGGCAATGAAAAACCGCGAAAACCGCATATCCAATACATGTAATACCGCATAAGGCATGTATTATTTAACCGCCATGAAAACCTTAAAACCTTTTTCTTGTGCCACAGTTTTAACATCTGAGAATTTTTCGCGCAAACTATTTTCATAAGGCAGATGCGCATTGGCCACCAGCCACAGATTACCGCCTTTTTTAAGTGCCTTCGCCGCAGTATCAATAAAGCAAATGCCCAGATCATTGCTAACCTGTTTATCAATATGGAATGGCGGATTCGATATGACCCAGTCCAGCTTGCCATCATATATTTTCGGCAAGCCTTGTGACAAATCATGCCAGAGATAATCGATATCGACCTTGCCTATATTTTCATCCAGAGCCCCTTTATAAGCGTCCAGATTAGCCTGTACTGCCTCAATAGCGCGCGCATCACTATCAACGCATAGAAGTGAGATATCGCCCTGTGCGTGGCTTAAAATACGATCAGACAGATAGCCGTAGCCACAGCCCAGATCTGCTCCTTTGCCGGAAAATTCCTGCGGCAGATATTGCGCCAGTAAATTCGAAGCGGCATCAATACGATTCCAGCTAAACAGACCCGGGCAAGACAAAAACTCTTTATCCCCTTGCTGATCTTTCATCGCAACATTTTGCGTAGCGCCTATTTTAAGCCAGCCATTAATCACCGCACGGTCGTTCAAAACCGGAGAGTGCGCCCATAATATACGTGATTTGAATTTGGATTGTTCCTGAAAATCCAGACCAAGCTTCTTGAAATAACCACCGAGCTGCGCGCCGCCTTCTTTATTACCGCCAGCAACAACAAGCAGGCCGTCTTCTTTGAGATAGTCAAATGCCTGTGCCAATAAATATTGCGCTTGATGCTTTTGTTTAGGCACAA
>JAUILO010000010.1 GCA_030432775.1 Alphaproteobacteria bacterium | reverse complement strand
ACAGCTTAACGCGCTCTGGCCGGTCAGGGGCACCGGTGTTCATATCTTATACAGGTATGTGGAATACTGTATCTCCGTATGAAGAAACTGAAACAGGTTCAGCTGAGTTTTGGAGCAGCAAAGATATAGCTCTGAACCATACCGCCTTAGAGTTCAGCGGAGTATACAGCGGGAGACTGCCTGATCATGAGGGTGGGGCCGCTTTAGGGATTTGTTGGAAAGAAATTGTAATACAAGAAATATGTGCTGCGCGGTGCACCGGAAAGCATCCCCATATTACATCTTTGGCTAAGGTTCTAAGTGCATTTGTTTTAATTTGTCCAAATGATCCGCATACCACTGCATCATTGTGCGCCGTTCTTGCTCGTACTCTGCATGATTGTAAACTCTGCGTACAGAGTTCTTTTGTACGTGAGCTAGCTGTCTTTCGATCACATCATAATGAAAACGATGTTCGTTTAGGATGGTAGATGCTGTGTGCCGGAAACCGTGGGGGACGATTTTCTTGTCACCGACATAGCCCATGATCTTTAATACCTTTAGGTGCGCTGTATCTGATAATGGTTTATGTGGTGATTGAAGACCTGGGAATAGGTAATCGCTTCGACCACTAATAGACTTCAGTTCTGTAAGCATTTCAATCACTTGTTTTGAGAGTGGTACCATATGTGTGCGGCGCATTTTCATGCGTTCTGCAGAGATGGTCCATGTCTTCTTTTCAAAATCAATTTCATCCCATGTGGCTTTTCTGAGTTCGCCCGATCGCACGAATGTATAAGCTTGCATCTTTAAGCCTATCCTCACATATGCTCGCCCATCATACTGATCTAGCCTATGGAGAAACTCGCCTAACTCATGCTCTTTGAGGTGAGGGTGGTTTTTCGATTGTGGTCGTTTGATGAATTTGGAACGTCCGGATGCTGGGTTGTTGAGGCATAGCCCTTTGCCTAGTGCATAATCAAATATATTTTCGCATCGCTGGCATATGCGTTTTGCTGTGTCATATGTGCCGCGTGTTTCTATTCTCTCCAAGAGTTTGACTATTTCTTGTGTTGTAACTTCATTGATGTGTTTTGTGCCGATGAATGGGAACACTTTACTTTCCAGAGAGTTCATAACTCTCTGACTATGACGCTCTACCCAAACGTTCTTGCTGTGCCATTCGCGGGCAATGCTTTCAAAGCTGTTCTCTGAGCTTTTAGGCGCGCGCTGGGCGTGTTTAAGTTCGTTAGGGTCTTTGCCTTGATCAAGTAAGGCACGTATCTCATAACGCTTCTGTCTGGCATCCTGAAGGCTTATATGTCCAGGTGTACCTTTTTGGTGATAACGACCGATGGTGAACACAGTACGCTTGTTGTTATATTGATATGGGTATTGCCAGACCTTTGAGCCGCTTTTGCGAATAAGCAGATATAAGCCTTCACCATCGCAGAGTTTGTAGTCTTTCTTTTTGGATTTTGCGTTTTCGATTTGCTTGTCTGTAAGTCTCTTTACGACTTTCGGCATATTTCTTCCCCTTTTTGCGGTACAAAATTAAAAATCATTATTTTGTACTGTGTGCCATACCGTAAAAAAGTTTGGAATATGCTTGTTTTCTTAGCATCTCACTGGACGCTAAATTCTGTTTATAACTTATTTTTCAATAACTTATGGGTTTTATTGGAAGTTTTTGGATTTGAAAATGGTAGCGGGAGAGGGACTTGAACCCCCGACACGAGGATTATGATTCCCCTGCTCTAACCACCTGAGCTACCCCGCCATGCGTTTTGTCGAAGCGATATATCGCTCGATTTCGGTCTTTTTGTCAAGTGTTTCTGTTCGAAGTTTTTGAAACTTTTGTGGTTAGCGGCCATTTTTATGTGTTTTTGGCACGGCTTGTTTACCGGATATTGGTTGTCTATTGGCGATCTGTTTGTCGTCTATTTGCCTGCTATTCGCGTACTATTCGCTTGCTATTTTCCGGTAATGCGCAGGCTGTCTGTATTTTGCTTGATTGTTATAGGTTGTTATAGGGTGTTTTTATCTGCCTTATTTGATGCTTAGCGAGGTGACGTAGAATAGCTCACACGAGCCATCACCGCTATCGGCGCGGGTGGTTGAGCTTTTCCAGCGCCAGTTTCCGTTTTGTTTTGTGATTGAAACCAAGTAGCCTCTCATTTGAACAACATCGTATTGTCTGACTTTTTTCAAAGTGGCGTGAACCTCGTTATTGGCGGGAATGATATGTGTGTTGGCGCTATGGGTTATGATTTCTTTCGGGTGAATAGGGATGCTGCCTTGATATCGATAATGATACCAGCGCCCGCTTTGCGAAATTTTCATGTGCTGCAGGACTTCCTTGCTTGACATCGGTCCCCAGCCCAAAGCGAGATCGGTTGGTGATAATTTGGCTTCGGTGCCTGAACTGTAATTTTTCTTTGATAAAACAAGAGCTTCAATTGAATAGCTGGCAAGTGGTGTGATGATGAAATTGTCTTTTGATATTGGCGGTACTTTTCGCGCGCTATCCTGAACAGGGTTATTTGGTGCGGCCATCGCAAAGGGTGAACTTGCGTTGCTGCCTGCTGCTGGCTGCATGTTGGAAGGGTCGGGAAATGATGAAAAGCTGTGAAAACCACCTTTTTGATAGATGATAACACCGGTCAGTATAAGCAGCAGAAATAAAGTTCTTATCTTCATACAGCTTAGAATATAATGCTGAGGTTAAAAAATAGTTAGAGATAGGTTGGGTAAGTTGTTGTTTTTACGCAGCAATTGCAATTTTGCTGTGCTGTGTATCGTAAATCCAGCCGCCGCCCAATACGCGGTGTTCGTCGTAACAAACAGCAGCTTGTCCTGGCGCAATGCCGTATTGCGGTGTCGGCAGGGATATTTGCGCCGTGCGGCTATCTTCATTCAAGGTAATGCTGGCAGGAATAGGGCTCATGACCGAGCGGAATTTAAGGCCGATTGGATAGGTTTTTCCCGGCTTCAGATCGTCAAGCCAGTTACAGTCATTGATCAGGATTGTATCGCGCGCCAAGGCTTCCTTTGTGCCGACGATGACACGGTTTTTTGATGGATCAATACGGACAACGTAAAGCGGTTCATTATTATCGGTCACGCCACCGCCAATGCCTATGCCTTTACGCTGGCCGATCGTGTAATTCACAATACCGGTATGTGTGCCAACAACTTTGCCGTCTATCAATGTAATGTCGCCGGGGTTTTCTGCCTCTGGCCTCACTTTTTTTACGACATCGGCATAATTGCCGTTCGGCACAAAACATATGTCCTGACTATCGGGTTTGTCTGCGGTCAACAGGCCAAGACGCTCGGCGTGCTGGCGGGTGATGTCTTTGGTCCATGCGCCAAGGGGAAAACGCAAGAAATCCATCTGTTCCTGTGTTGTAGCAAACAGGAAATAACTTTGGTCTTTGCCGTGGTCAACGGCGCGGTGAAGTTCTGCCTTACCTGTCTCTGGATTAATGCTGCGCTTGATGTAATGACCTGTGGCCATACATTCGGCGCCAAGGTCTTGCGCGACTTTCATGAGGTCACGAAATTTGACAGTCTGGTTACAGCGTACGCAAGGAATAGGGGTCTCGCCGCGTAAATAGCTATCGGCGAAGTTATCAATAACCGCTTCTTTAAAGTTGTTCTCGTAATCCAGAACGTAATGCGGAAAGCCGCATTCTTCGGCAACGCGCCGCGCATCATATATATCTTGTCCCGCACAGCATGCCCCTTTTTTAGCCAAAGCCTGACCATGATCATAAAGCTGTAGAGTGACGCCCACCACGTTATAGCCTTCTTCGTGAAGAAGTGCAGCCGTGACAGAGCTGTCGACGCCGCCGGACATGGCAACAACAACGCGTGTATCTTTCGGATCTTTATCTATACCTAAACTATTCATAGCGAGGCAATATATAGGATTTATGCTGTAAATAGCAAGTTTAGCAGATGTTAAATTGTTACTTTGACATATGGTAAATAAATAGATACATGTGAAGTTATCAAAAATAACAAAATATAGAGTTGAGCAAATGAGTAATTATATCAAAAATGTTGTGGTTTTCTGTGGTTCTTCACCGGGAAATGATCAAGGAATTATAGACGAATCTGCCAAATTAGGTCGCCTGCTTGGCGAAAATGGTTATGGCGTTATTTATGGCGGCGGAACGTCGGGATTGATGGGCATATCTGCTAAGGCTGCGCTTGATGCCGGTGCATTTGTAAAGGGCGTGATCCCGAAAATCTTCCACGCAGCAGGCTCAAAAGAACAAGGTCATCTAACAGGATCGATCGAGCAGGTCGTTGATAGCATGAGCGAGCGTAAGGAAATTATGATGGATGAGGCCGATGCCTGTATTGTGCTTCCTGGTGCTTATGGCAGCCTTGATGAGATATATGAAATGGCGGTGGCCCAGCAGCTTAAAGTGTATACAGACCCCGAAGCTAATGTTCAGCCAATTATTGTTCTGAACTTTGAAGGTTTTTATGACGGCCAGATCGCCTCATTGGATAAAATGGTCGAAAAGGGCTTTTTATCGGCTGATATGCGCGAGTTTGTAAAATTCGTGGATACTGCAGATGAGGCGCTTTCTGTATTAAATGCGAGCAACGCAGTCGAGCCGGTTCAGGCAAAACAATATTTGCCTAAACCAAAATAGCTTCAGGGGGCTTCAAGATTAATAATCTTATATAGGCAGGTTTGGTTTAGACCCGTTTTCGTTAGGCCGGTCTTATTTAGACCAGTCTTCGTTAGAGCCGGGCAGGGCAACAACCAGCCCGTCCAGATCTTCTGTGACTTGAATCTGGCAGCATAGACGTGACTTTTCACGAATATCAAAAGCTAGATCAAGCATGTCTTCTTCGTCTTCTGAAATACTGTCTTCACCCGCAAGACATTTATTCCACCAGTCAGGATGCACATAAAGGTGACATGTTGCGCAAGCCAGTGATCCGCCGCATGCGCCCTCGATTTCTTCGATGCTGTTCTTTTGTGCAACTTCCATAACTGATAAGCCCAGAGGGGCTTCAACTTCTTTTTTTGAACCATCAGGGTAAATGAATGTGATCTTCGGGTCGGCCATAGTCTGTCGTTCTTTCTTATTCAAGCGGGTTTAAGGCAGCTTTGCGCCTAAAAATATCAATATGGTTGCGTTTATACCTGTTTCAATCTGATTTTTACAGCATAAATATTGCTCAATTTTGGCATGGCTGGTTGGGCGTTTTGTTTTTGTCGCATTTCTGTATACTGATTGTGTTCGGAATAGGCGACGTTTGCGGGCTAGCGAAGCCAGATACCACGATGTTGAATGCCATGTTGGGCAGAATGGGTGTGGAAGTTCAGGGATGCGGCTTCTTGTTTGTATTGCTCAAACATCTTATGGGCGCACATAATGGTCAGCACATATGCTTCTTCAGGGCTGGACGCAATTTCATCACAGTAATCATAGATCGCTCCCAGTTCGGCTTCTTGCGCGTCGCTTATTTTGACGGTGATGGTTGTATCTTCTTTTGTGGCTGCAAATAAAGGTTTTGCAGCCGCTTCGCGCATCATATCGCGTAAGGTGAATGTTTTGGGTATGTCTCCTCGTTCTTTAACGGGTTTTGATCCGGATTTTTCATCATTGATTAATGTTGATGCGATCAATAAGGCGTTTTCATAAGCGGTCGCTGTGTTCACAGAGCCAACGCGTTGTTGGAAGCTTTCTGTTAAACGTAATGCAAATTCAGGCAATTGTAAGGTGGTTGCCATGCTGAAATGCCTCTCTTTGTTTTTATGTTAATTGGCTGCAATTTACACAAAAAATAGAATTATGACTACTAAAAAATAACTGGGGAGTATCGGCAACGATTTGACGGCTTAGGCGCTGGTTTTTGCTGTACGTGAAATCATGTCTGACCATGCTTTGATGAAGTGGTCAATATCGCTTTGTTTGGTTTCCCAACCAATTGACAGGCGCACCGCAGATCCGGCTTCGGAATCGCTCGCGCCCATGGCTCTTAAAACATAGCTGTTATTGACCTTGCCACTAGAACAGGCCGAGCCGTTTGAAAGGGCGATTCCTTCAAGATCCATAGCCATAAGCTGTGTCTGTGCATCAAGGCCAGGGGTGCAAATGCTGGAAGTGTTGGCAACACGATCTGAGTTTTGTCCAAATATTTTCACATCCGGATAAGCAGTGGTAACGGCGTTTTCAATTTGGTCGCGCCATTTGGCAAGTGCTATAAATTGGTCCATATCGCGCGTTGCCAGCGTGCAGGCTAGTCCCATGCCGGCAATGGCGGCGACGTTTTCCGTGCCGGCGCGCTGGCGTTTTTCTTGTCCGCCGCCAAGTAATAATCGCGCAGGTTTTGCGCCCGGTAAACTTAAAAGCGCGCCTGTGCCTTGTGGGCCACCGAATTTATGGGCGCATAGACTCATATAATCAACTTGCAGGGCAGGCATATCAATCTTAATACGACCCGGTGCTTGTGAAGCATCGGTGTGTATAAATACTTGCGGGTGTTTCTTTTTTGCGATTCTAGCCATTTGTTCGACGGGCTGGATAACACCGGTTTCGTTATTGACCAGCATCACGGAAATCAGCGCGGGGGCATCGCCTTTTGAAATGATTTCTTCAAATTGCACAAGGTCAATAATGCCATCAGGCGTGACGGGTATGGTCTCGACATTTTCGATGACATCTAGAATCGAGGGATGCTCAATGGCGGAAACCAGTATGCGCTGGCCTTTAAATGCGCCGAGTACTGTATTATTTGCTTCTGTTGCGCCACTGGTGAAAGTCACGCTGTTTGAATGTGTGTGTGCCAGTTCGGCGACCTGCTCTCTGGCTTTTTCGACATGTTTGCGGGCGTTACGTCCAAAACTGTGTAGTGATGACGCATTGCCGCTCTCGCGCAAGATCTCAGACATGAAGTCTATTACTTCGTCTTTAAGGGGCGCGGTGGCGTTATAATCAAAATAAACTAAATTCTTCATACAAGACCCTATATCACGGTCTTGTGCGGGATTTAAAGATGATCTTTGTCTTTTTCGCGAATATTTATCTTAACTGAGTGTTTTTATGAGTTTCTCGTATGTCGGGTGTTCGTAAATATCTTCGTTGATCACATCAGCCAGAGAAAGCTTGTCGGTAAAAAGGAACAGAACTTCACCGATTTTATCCCATAGATCGACAGTTTTGGAGTTCTTGCTGATCTTCTGTTTATTGCCAGTGGCACGTTTTGCAGGAACGCTATCTTCAGCAGAACGAAGAATGTCGGAAATACGGATATCCTGAGGCGATTTTGCCAGAACATAACCACCGCCAGGACCTTTGTAGCTTTTGACTAGGCCGTTACGTCGTAAACCTGCGAATAATTGCTCCAGATAAGACAGCGAAATCTTTCCAGACTTGGCGATATCGGCCAAAGGAACAGGCTCTTGTCCCTCACGTTCAGCCAGTTCAGCCATGGCTATTACTGCGTAACGTCCTCTTGTCGTCAGGTGTAGATTGGTTTTCTTTGATGGCATTTTGTACTTCTCTTTAATCCAGTTGTTACTTCTTAGGTCATTTGACGATGAGTGCTCACGTACTTCGTACATTAGCGAGTGGCTATGTACGCTGATTTGCTATTTCTGTCAAATAGATCAGTGAAAAATAATAACCTTTTATAGTGGATAGGCTAGCCCCAAAATGGGTTGTAATGAGCTATATCCACAGTAAAATCAATGGCTTATGATTATTTAATGGACAAAAGCTGTTTCAATTTGCTAGACAATAACTACATATGCGATAGCAGAATATGAAAATTTAAATATAAAAATATAAGAAACTTAATGAAACTATTGCGCTTAAAATTTTACTAAGGGGAAAGAACCACTATGCCTGAAGTTATTATCAATGGCCCAGCCGGTCGCCTGGAAGGGCGTTACACTCACTCAAAAGTACCTAATGCGCCTTTGGCGATCGTATTACATCCTGATCCGCAACGTGGCGGAACAATGAACAACAAAATCACATATCATATGTTTCAGGCCTTTTCCGAAAGAGGTTTTAGCGTTCTTCGCTTTAACTTCCGTGGCGTTGGCAATAGTCAGGGCATATATGATAACGGTGAAGGCGAGCTTAGCGATGCTGCGACTGCTTTGGACTGGATGCAGGAAATTAATTCTAACGCGCCTTATACTTGGGTTGCTGGTTTTTCTTTCGGTGCATGGATCGGTATGCAGCTTTTGATGCGTCGTCCTGAGGTGCGCGGCTTTGTATCTGTTGCTCCTCCTGCCAATCTATATGATTTTAGCTTTCTGGCACCTTGCCCGACATCGGGTCTGATCATTAACGGTTCACGTGATGATGTTGTTCCTTCTGAATCTATCGATAATATGATGAGTAAGTTGCAAGTTCAAAAAGGCGTTGTAATGGATCGCCGTGTTGTTGAAGGTGCGAGCCATTTCTTCAACGATCATACTGACGAGCTTATTTCACATGTGCATGACCACCTGAATAAAGCAGGTGGCGGACAATCGGTAAATGCTGGTTTGATCGAAGCTGCGTAGTGATACGGCTAACATGACGAATATAAAAAAGCCCTGCTTGTGCGGGGCTTTTTATTTGTGAGCAGATAGGCGCGTTATGGGTCAGGCTGCTTTTGCCAAATTGCTTACGGCTTGTTCTACGGCTTCGATGTGACCGTCTACTTTCACCTTGCGCCAGATTTGCTGAATGATTCCGCTTTCATCAATTAAAAACGTAGAGCGCTCAATGCCCATATATTTCTTGCCATACATGTTCTTTTCGACAAAAACGCCATATTGTTCGCAAATATCGCTATCGGCATCAGAGGCAAGTGGAAAGTTCAGCTCATGCTTGGCTTTGAAGTTATCGTGCTTTGTCACGCTATCTTTTGAAATGCCGATAATGGCTGTGTTTAAATCACCAAAGGTGCTGATGTTGTCACGGAAGCTGCATGCTTCTTTGGTGCAGCCCGGTGTGTTGTCTTTGGGGTAGAAGAATAAAACGACTTTTTGTCCGATAAGGCTGGACAAGGTCACATTTTCTCCACCATCTGTGGGTAAAGTAAAATCAGGTGCTTTAACACCTACCTGTAATGTTGTCATTGTCTTATCCTTTCTTATCATTTGCAGACAGTGAGTTGGATCCGTAAACGTCCAATATCTTGATTTGAGTCTTTAGACATCTCAGGTCAAATACATAGGGTCAAATTTTTATGGCCAAATACTATTTGACGGTAGTGGATTATAACCCAACTATATTAACGTCATAAAGTTGGCATGATGAGAGTGTAATACAGTCAGGTCTGTTTTTAAACGGGCAATGAGTTTTTGATGGACAATAAAGAAAAGAAAAGACTTTCAAAATATTTCCGGCACAGCATTGTGGTGGGGCTGGAAACTATTGCCGTCATATTTGGTGTCATTGTGTTTGCTGGCGGCCTGTTATTGTGGCAGCTGATGGGACCCGGGATTAAAGCTGAATTTCTGACAGAATTTGTCGAACAATCCCTAAATAGCTATTCCGAAGAATATAGCATCTCATTAGAAAGCGTAGCCATAACCTGGCCTGATATTTCAGCCCCTGTTGCGCTGGATATGAAGGATGTTCATATCCAAAAATTTGGAAAAGATTTCCTTGATATTCAAAATATACAGCTTGGAATTTATGCTCGTCGTTTATTGGTAGGCGAACTTCGCCCGTCAAGCCTGCGCATAAAAGAACCTATTCTGAATATGATTAGAACAGAAGATAATGCGTTTAGCTTTGATATGGGTATGGCGGGTATAAAGGCGTCTAATCCGGCTTTGGAAGACGTTGAAAAGCTCCTGGTTAATCCACTGCAAGCGCCTGTGGAGGCAATGGATGTACCGCAAGATGGCACGGGCGCATTTACGCTGGATATCAAAGACCGCAATTCTATCAAAGAGTTACTTGAAACAATTGTTCGTGGCATTCCTGTTGAAGGTGAAGATACGCAGAAGGCTGATTTATTTGCAATATTTGATCATATGAGTGCGATCATTATCGAAGATGCTTTTTTAAGTGTTGATGACCGGATGTTAGGTAAAATCTGGAGTGTTGAATCTGTTGGTTTTTCTTTAGAGCGCAATCCCGATAATCTAGCGCTCTATCTTCAGGCACAAGGCGGACAATTCTTGGGCAAAGATACCGCACTAAATGCATCGATAGTGTATTTTATTCCGGAGGCAGAGCAGGATACAAAATTTAAACTGGGGCTACAGAATTTTGATCCAATGGTGTTATCTGAGGTGGTTCATGAATTTGATTGGGCTGAGGAAAACAATATTCAGGTGACGCTTGAGAGCGAAGCACAGCTCAGTTCTGAGCTTGAGTTAAAGCGTGCAGGACTGAAGTTGTCATCGGATCAGGGCAAGTTATTCATTCCCGAGTTATATGACGTGCCAGTTACAATCGATGGTATGAATTTGAAGGTTTCTTATGATCATACGAAAAACATGCTCAAGCTGGAAAATGCAAAAATTTCGTTGGGCGGTGTAGAGTTGCAAGCCAAAACAGAGATTAGCACTGAAAATACGGAAGATCTGCAAATTCCGCTCAGCGCGCGTATCCCTTTACTGGAGCAATCGCAAATTGGCCCGCTATGGCCTTCGGCGTTTCAGGATGAAGGTGCGAAGGAATGGCTGGTTGATAAATTGTCCAAGGGGCGTTTTGAAGAGGTGACGCTTGATGTTGGCCTACACGCTTATAAGGTCAGTGATGCATCGGTTAATCAGGACTTCCCCGAAGGTGTTCAGGCCATACCCGCATCACAGAAGAGCTGGAAAATAGATACCGGTGATGTTAAGGCAGGCTTTGTCGTTAAAGACATGGATATAGACTACCGCGCGCCCTTATCACCCATTGTGAATGCGCAAGGCAGCGGTGAGTTTTTATCGACAACGGATGAGCTGACACTTCATATCGAGGCAGCATCCTTGCTGGATATGAGAGCAGAAAAAGGCAAAGTAGTCTTGACCAATATTATGGCAGGTGATGGCGAAGCGGATATTCAGGTCGGCATAAAAGGGCCGCTTCCGTCGATGTTTCGTTACATAAAAGATGAACCGATAGCGTTAAGTGAAGAAGAACTTGGCATTGCTGTTGATAAGGTGAAGGGCGATGCGGATGTAACGGTGAATGTATCTTTCCCGACGATACGCGATGTCTTGGCGGATCAGGTGAAGGTAAAGGTTGCGGGGACGTTGTCTGAAACCGTGCTTCCTGGTGTCGTGAACGAAATGGATCTAACTGGCGGGCCGTTTAAGTTTAGCGCCGCAGAGGGTAAGATTATTCTAAGCGGTGATAAAGGCTTGCTTGATAAACGTCCGGTGAAATTCAATTACATTCAATATCTTGAAACACAGGGTAGCCCGTATTCCAGTAAGGTGGATGCATCGCTAAGCGCCGATCCGGTATTGCGCGATAAGCTGGGCATAGATCTGAGTGATTTTGTCGAAGGCCCCGTTTTTGTTGATGTGACCTACACACAGTTTGATGATAATCACGCCGAGGCCGTTTTTAAGGGAGACCTTAAAAATTCGGTTATTAAGCTTGATCCGTTTGATTACCGTAAACCATCAGCCAGTGCAGGGACGGCAACAGGCTCTATTGCCATTGATAGTGGCCGTATTCGCGAAGTTCGAGAGCTGGCTGTGAAAACGGCTGATCTTGATATTAAGAATGCGCGTCTGACCTTCCGACCTGACGGCGAGGGCAGCGAGCTTGACAAAGGGCAGATCCCTTCTTTCAAGCTTTTTGAAACAAATGTATCGATTGAATTTGAAATTGATAAGGATGATGCCGTGCGTGCCCAGCTTAAAGGGCCGTTCTTTGATGCGCGTCCGTTCCTTCGCGATAGCGGCGATGACAAAAAAGAAGGACAGAAGAAGGCTGCATCAGAAAAAGACTTGCCTTATACTGGGCCGCGCATTATCGCATTGCTGGAAACGGATAAAATCCGTACGCATGAGCTATATACGGTTGATAAGGCTAAGGTTTATTTCGATTTCAATAAGCAAGGCAAGATGCAGCGTTTTGAAATGGATGGTATTGCTGGTAAAGGCGAAGTCTATCTACGATACAAGCCCAATGAACAAAACCTTATGACTCTGCGTCTGGAGGCGGATGATGCAGGGGCACTCTTGCGCTCTTTTGATATATATAAAGATATGCGCGGCGGTAAATTGGCGCTTTATGGCGAGGCCAAGGAAGTCGGGCTTGATGCCAAAATTGAAGGCGATGTCCAGATCGCTGATTTCAAAGTGGTCAATGCGCCTGTTCTGGGCAGGCTTTTAAGTCTGGCGGGGCCAGCCGCTATTCCGGCGCTGTTATCCGGTGACGGTATGAATTTTTCACGGCTTGAATCCGGTTTTGGATGGAGGTTAATGGATGGTGGCGATATCTGGAGCTTTAGCTCCGGCAAGGCATCGGCTGCTTCGCTGCGGTTGACCTTTGATGGCAGTGTTGATCAAATCAAGGATAAGTGGGATATGTCCGGAACCATTGTGCCGCTGAGCCTAATTAACAGCTTTGTCAGCAATATACCGATTGTAGGCGATATATTGGCCGGTGGTAAAGATGGTGCGGTACTTGCCGCAACTTACACCGTTAAAGGCACTGTGAGCGATCCTCAGGTCAATGTGAACCCTTTATCGGCGCTAGCACCCGGTATTTTGCGCCGTTTGTTATTCGAAGACGAGAAAAAGGATAAGTAGCGCTTATTCAGTAGCGCTTATGTTGTTGTTTCTGATTGCTCTGATAAAAATCGGTTTGTTTTGTAAAAAATCTATATAGGTAAGAACGTGTCAATAACGTGCGCATAAGAAAAAAGCGGCTATGTATATTTACACATAGTCGCCATATTCATCTCTAGCGCATTTGATTCAGGCGCTCTTGACCAAAACCAATGCGTGTTTCTTTTTACTGGTCGAAATTTTGACCTGCCCGTCATCGGAAAAATCAGCTGTGCTGATTGTATGTGCCGGATCTGCGATCGGGTTATCGTTTACTTTAGCGCCGCCTTGCTGAATGATACGGCGTGCTTCGCCCTTTGATTTCGTAAGGCCGAGATCACAGGTGATATCAATAAAGGCTACGCCTTGTTCAAGGGTCGATTTATCGTAAGCAATAGATGGCAGCTCATCACCTGTGCCGCCTTTTTCAAATACTTCTAGCGCTGTCTTTGCGGCATCTGTGGCAGATTGCTCGTCATGGCAAAGCTTGGTGGCTTCGAAGGCCAGGATTTTCTTGGCTTCGTTAATCTCTTGCCCTTCCAGTTTTTCAAGGCGATCGATCTCGCTAATCGGCAGGGTTGTGAAAATTTTCAAGAATCTGCCGACATCGGCATCATCACAATTGCGCCAGAACTGGTAGTAATCATAGGCAGGCAGCATATCTTTGCTCAGCCACACAGCGCCATCAGCCGTTTTACCCATCTTCGCGCCGGATGATGTTGTGATCAGTGGTGTTGTGAGCGCAAAAAGCTCGGCCTGGGCGCTTTTGCGGCCAAGTTCAACACCGTTAAGAATATTGCCCCATTGGTCAGATCCGCCCATTTGCAGGATAACGTCATGGCGTTTATTCAACTCGACGAAGTCATAACCTTGCAAGATCATGTAGTTAAATTCAAGGAAGCTCAGTGATTGTTCACGATCAAGGCGTTGTTTGACGGATTCAAATGTCAGCATTCTATTGATAGAAAAATGCTTGCCGAAATCACGCAGGAAAGGAATGTATTGAATGTCTTTGAGCCACTCGTCATTATTTACCATCACAGCATCTGTCTCACCAGAGCCATAGGTCAGGAATTGTGCGAATACGTTTTGTAGTGCCGTGATATTATCGTCAATTGCTTCATCAGTCAGCATTTTACGCATCTCGTCCTTACCGGATGGATCACCGACTTTTGTCGTGCCGCCACCCATTAATGTGTACGGCTTGTTGCCTGTTTGCTGGAACCAGTAAAGCATCATAATCTGTACAAGATTACCAACATGAAAGCTTTTGGCTGTAGCGTCAAAACCGATATAGGCGCTTTGTGGCCCTGATGAGAGTTTTGCGTCCAATGTCTCAAGATCGCTACATTGATGGATAAAGCCTCTGCTTTGCATGACTTGCAAGAAATCTGATTTAAATGATGTCATAATGTACTGTCCGATAATAATTTTGTTTCTTTGTGATTGAATAGTTCTCTGTGTTAGATAACATAAAGGTTAGAAAGACTAAATAGTAAAGGCTAAATAGTGCTGCAGGTTTGATATGGGTATAAAAAAAACAGAAACCACACAAGATGTATATACAGCCATCGGCTTGATGTCCGGCACTTCGTTTGATGGTGTGGATGTGGCTTGCGTGCGCACTGATGGTGTAGATTACTGCGAGCCTTTGGGGTTTTTGAGTGTTCCGTATTCGGATTTACTGCGCGCGGCGATTAAAACGCATCTGGGCAAACGCAGTGATGTTGATGGTTCCGTTGAAATTTTGGCGCAGGAGATTACCCGCTTTCAGGCCAGCGCCGTACAAACTTTTCTGGCTCGCTTTCCTCTAGATGTTGATATTGATGTTATCGGTTTTCATGGACAGACAATGTTTCATGATCCGGATAATGGTTTTACTTGGCAGATCGGATCTGGCGCGTTAATGGCGGCCATTACCGGCACGGATGTTGTGAATGATTTCAGGAGCGCTGATATGCGCGCAGGCGGTCAAGGCGCGCCGCTTATTCCGCTATATCATAAAGTTCTGGCGGCCAGGCTTGAAAAGCCTGTGGCAATTCTGAATATTGGCGGGGTGTCGAATATTACCTATATCGCCGCTGAAACAACAAGTGAAGATTCGGTGATTGCGTTTGATACCGGAACAGGCAACGCCTTGCTTGATGACTGGGTTTATAAAAATACAGGTCAGAATTTTGATCACGATGGCGCGCTGGCCGCAAGCGGCATAGTGCAACAATCCATTTTGGATGCACTACTGGCCGGTGCATATTTCACAAAACCTGCACCAAAATCACTGGATAGGGATGAGTGGAGCTCTGATATTGTAAGCGGCTTGTCCGTTGAAGATGGCGCTGCGACACTTGCGGCATTTAGCGTTGATGCTGTTTGTCTTGGTTTTGATTTATTGCCCGAAAAGCCAAAATCCTTATATGTCGGCGGCGGCGGACGGCACAATAAATTTATGATGAAAAGACTTGCTGATAAATTGAATATCAATGTTGAAAGCGCGGATACGCTTGGCTGGGATGGTGATGCGATGGAAGCTCAGGGGTTTGCGTATCTTGCTGTGAGGTCGTTGAAGAACCTTCCGCTCAGCCTGCCGAAAACAACAGGTGTAAAAGTACCGCAAACTGGCGGGGTGCTGCATAAGGCAGAATCCGGAATGTCGACTGTAATAGATAAGCAAAAGAGTGCGTAATGAGTGCGGCTGAACAAAAGCAATCTTCGCTGATAAAAGCAGGTGCAGGCGCTGTGCGTCAGGCCGCGCAGATTATACAAGATGGCGGTCTTGTCGCATTTCCCACTGAAACTGTGTACGGACTTGGCGCAAATGCCCTGAATGGTCAGGCCGTGGCACGTATTTTTGCCGCAAAGGAGCGTCCGGATTTTAATCCGTTGATCGTTCATTTTCATGATCCGGATCAACTGCCCGAATATGTCGAGTTTAATGAAACAGCGCGCCTGCTGGCGAGTCATTTCTGGCCTGGGCCAATCAGCTTTGTCTTGCCACAGGTTCAGGGGTGTAAAATTTCTGAGCTATGTAGTGCCGGTTTGCCTACATTGGCTGTACGCGTGCCTGCCCATAAAATCGCGCAGTCATTTTTAAAAGAATGCGGGGTACCGGTTGCTGCGCCAAGCGCAAATAAATCCGGACGTTTAAGCCCGACAGCGCCCGTTCATGTTGTCGGTTCGCTCGGCAATGCTGTGGATATGGTGTTAGCCGCAGGAAATTGCGAGGTTGGCCTTGAATCAACCGTGCTGGATTTAAGTGGTTCAGAGCCGGTACTGCTTCGGTTTGGCGCAATTACAGCCGAACAAATTTCTTCTGTTTTAGGGTATGATATCAAGGTGTCAGGTACACATATAGAGGGCGAAACGGTAAAATCACCCGGACAATTGCTGCAGCATTATGCGCCGTCTATATCAGTGCGCATGAACGCGGTTGATTTGAATCCGGGTGAGGCTTTACTTGCTTTTGGTTCGGATAAATTTATGGGTATTAAAGGCGGCGGCGCAGCAAAGGATTTGCCGGATTGCTCGCGTAGCAATTTGAGCGAAACATCGGATTTAAACGAAGCGGCAGCCAATTTGTTCCGCATGCTTCATAATCTGGACCGTGCTGAACATAGCGCTATTGCTGTGATGCCAATACCGCGTATGGGGATTGGTGTTGCGATTAATGATCGTTTGTCACGCGCCGCACAAAGCGGAAAATCATAAATTCCAGAAACAAATTTTACAGACTTTGTGAAGGTGCATTTTCAAATTTATCTTTGAAAAAATCCAGCCGGGAGAGGCGGTTTTCATCATAAACTGCCTCCTCATTTCTATTTTTATTTGCACTGTCCGTGCGGGTGTTACTGGCGTTACTATGGGTCAAGTTTGCCAGTATCATGGTTTCAACAGGGTTGGTTGTCAGGTTCTTTAAAAAGCCGATGGAAAGTGCAGCATTTTCATCCATAGCCTGTTGCCAGATATCTGTGTCGCTTGCCGCATCATTTGTTTGTGTGTCACCAAATTGCAAAACATCCATGGTGCTTGATCCTTGCAGCATGGCGGCATATGGGCCGTTATGAAGTGCGGTATTGTTATGGGCGGCCAGTGGACGGAAATATTCTTGTGGGTGGATGCTATAGGCTTTCTGATTATTCTGGCTTTGTGCCAGTGTTGTTTGGGGTGGTGTCTGGCTGGATGGCGCTGCGTTATAATCATCACCGAATTTTTTGTCGAACAAATCATATACCTGTGCAATGGTGCGGGCTTCGCCGCTTTGCGGATCATAGAATACATTCCGGTTGGCGCGGGCTTCTCTGGGGAATAAATCAGCAGCTCTGGCAAGAGGGGTATCTTCATTGGCTTTCAAAAATGCCGAGGCACCGCCAGCACCCATGAAATGCGCAAAGTAAAGCTCGGTTGTGCCGATATCTGTGTCTTCGAGCCCAGCATAACGCTCGAGGTAATTTTTATTGGATGATGCAAATTCTGCTGCCATAACCGATGCTGTTTGCGGATCTTTGCGCAGCTCTAATATCTCTTGTCTTGTGACGGGGTCAGAGACATTACCATTTCTATCAATGGCCTGTGCATATTCTTGTAAGCCGTGTTTGCTGCCATGGTCGCGCACCATATTCATCCATGTTTTGTCAATGAATTGGTATAGGCCTGTGGCACTGCTTGTTGTGGCTTTGACCTCCGGATCAAAGCTGCTCTCGGCGGCAGCTTGTTTCATCAGGTAGGAAAAATCGACCCCCGTGCGTACACTTGCCTTTTGAATGGCCGCAGTAACGCGTGGCCCGGCTTGTTGCCTGAGCGCATCTAACTGACTGTTATTTATGACATTTTCTGTCATTACCATTGTTAAGTCCTTGTTTAACCTCTAGCGGTTATAATATTCCTATGTATAGACTTCGCAAAATACATGCCAAAACCGGAACAAGCAGAAAATTTGTCCCATATTGATGGTCAGAACGCGAAAAAGCGGTTACAATCTTAGGCTGTTAAGTCGTGTTAAAATTTATGGATATATGCTGATGAGTGAATATAGAGCGCCTGTAAAGGATATGCTTTTTTTATTAAGACATGTGGTTGATTTTAAATCGTTGCCGATCGTACAGGCTGGTGAGCTGGATGATGAAATGGTCGAAGCAATTCTGGGTGAGGCCGGACGTCTTGCTTCTGAAGAGCTGGCGCCGTTAAATGCTCCGGCAGATCGTCAGGGCGCTGTGCTGGATGGACAATCGGTTAAAACAGCAGACGGCTTCAAGGAATTTTACGCAAAATATCGTGATAATGGCTGGAACGGCGTTCCTTTTGATCCCGAATATGGCGGGCAAGGTCTGCCTTGGGTGCTGGCTTTTGGCACGCAGGAAATGTGGCAGAGCGCGAATACATCTTTTGGTTTATGTCCGCTTTTGACGCAGGCCGCTGTAGAGGCTATCTCGATTTACGGCACCGAAGTGCAAAAGAAAACATATCTTGAAAAACTGATTTCTGGCGAATGGGCCGGTACCATGAATTTAACAGAGCCACATGCTGGTTCTGATCTAGGCACAATTAATTCCAAAGCTGTAAAACAAGATGACGGATCTTATCTGATCTCCGGACAGAAAATATTTATCACATATGGCGAACACGATATGACGGATAATATCATTCATACAGTGCTTGCCAGAACCCCCGATGCACCAGAAGGCACGAAGGGGATTTCAATGTTTATTGTTCCAAAGTTTATTCCGGATGAAAACGGTACGCCGGGCGAACGTAATGATGTTTATGTGACGGGGCTGGAACATAAGCTGGGTATTCATGCATCGCCAACCTGTACATTGCAATATGGCGATAATGGCGGCGCGACGGGCTATCTTGTTGGCCAGGAAAATGAAGGTTTGAAATATATGTTCGTGATGATGAACAATGCACGCCTGTCTGTTGGTCTACAGGGCGTGGCATTATCAGAACGGGCATATCAACATGCTGTGTCCTACGCTAAAGAACGGGTTCAGGGCGCTTTGGCTGGTTCTGGTTCGGATAAACGTGTACCGATTATCGAACACGCTGATATAAAACGTATGTTGCTTACCATGAAAGCATTGACGCAAGCAGGACGTGCGATTGCGTATGAAGCGGTGCTGGCGCTCGATTTATCTGCGGACGGCAGTAAGGAAGACAAGATAAAGGCAGAGCTTTTAACCCCTGTTGTAAAGGCCTGGTGTACAGATCGCAGTGTTGACGTTGCCTCATTAGGCGTGCAGGTGCATGGCGGTATGGGCTTTATCGAGGAAGCCGGAGCAGCGCAATTTTATCGTGATGCCCGCATCCTTCCGATTTATGAGGGAACCAATAGTATTCAGGCGATGGATTTGCATGGCAGGAAAATTCTACGAGATGGCGGTGCTTTTGCGCTGGATTATATCAAGGGTCTGTCTTCTGCGATAGATGCACTGGATGGTGAGGAGTTTGCTGTTTCAAAAGATATGTTGTCCAAAGGTCTGTCGCTGCTTGAAGCTGCAACGAAGGATTTGATCGCAATGGATATCAAAAATGGCATGGCTGTTAACGTTCCGTATTTGCATCTTTTCGGTTATGTGCTGGGCGGTGTGATGATGGCAAAGATTGCTGCTGCGGCCAAAACTCAAATTGAGAACGGTATCGATGTTGATTTTCATAGTGAAAAGCTTGGCACTGCGTCCTTTTATCTACAGCATATCTTGCCGCAAAGCTTTGGGTTGGCAGAATGCGTGACACATGGCCAAGACGCGGTGCTTGGTTTTCCGGTACATTATTTCGGCTAGACGTCTTATAGCTTAACTTACCTGTTCTATTTTAAAGGCTCTATATCTTGTATGAGGGCACTGTATACAGAGCCTAGAGTGCGTAGTCTGCCTATAGCATAATAAGTCTAAGCTATAGGTTACGCAATGCGCAGCAGTATTTGTGTGGTATCTGCGAGGGTGGAGGGTATGCGATGCTGGTTATAATCCGAGCTTTTTGGTGCAAGCACCACGTGCGCTGATCATATAGCCCTGATAACCTTGCAAGTGATCAACAGGGTGAGCTTTGAACGACTTGGCTGCTTCGTTGCCAACGCAATGACAGAAAGCCTCAGCGGTCTTGTATTCAAGGTGCCCTGATGTTCTTTTACAGCCATTATATGCTTCGCCTGCAACGCCGGGTATATTCGGACATTCCAGAAGTAGTTTATCGACAATAACATTTTGATGGATTTCCGGATCAATGGCGCGCTCTTCCAGGAACTTCGCGCCAATACAGTCACAATCATGATAGATCGGCATGCTTGAACGAGTCATACATCTGTTTCGAATGGTCTCTGCCTCGGCAATGATGGCATCTTGAATATCCGGTGGTAATGATGGGAATATAGCGGGCTGAACGTCGTCATCTTTTGGGTTCGTACTAAACAAGTCCGGCTGTGCAATAGCAGCGGTGCTTATGATACAAAACGCACAAGTTAAAATAGTTAGAAAACGAAACATAAAGTACCCTCATTTTTATTTAATTATTTAATATTCATTATAACACAAAATATTTCCAGTCGTGAAACAGAACATCTTCTGTTCTATAAAAATATTTCCTTTTCAGTAGGTTATCATGATTTGTTTGTGTTGCGTGTGGTGGCGTTTACTGCGCTTTTAGCGTAAAAAAAGCGGCCATATTGACCGCTTTTTTTAACTATATCTGTGTAGCTTCCTGTGTGAATAAAGCCTTTGAAAAGAAGCTGGTTTTAGCCAGCCATTTTCTTTTTGCTGTCACGGATTTTATGCCATAGGCCTTGAATATCGAATTGTTGTCCGCCAGTGCCTGCATTTTCAGCTTTCTTTTCTGTAATTGGCTTGTGGCTTTTTACATTTTCATTCTCGCCTTTGAGTTTTTGCATGCTTTGTACGCGCTTTTCCATCATTTGCTGTTTTCTTTCTCTGGCGCGGCGTTCGCGCTCTTCGAGTTTTTCTTTCAGCTCTTCGGCTTGCTTTTGGCTGTACTGGCTTGTCAGCAATGTTTGTTGTGCCTGTTTTTGCCACTGTTCACGCTGGTTTTTCAGGTCTTCAATAAGATCCTGCGCGCTACCAAGTTGCTCTTCAAGCATTTTAATACGCATTTTAAGGCGTTCCATCTCAAGCATCTGTGATGCTTTTTCAAGTTCAGCTTCAACCGCATCACGATCATTCTTCTCGTTTTCCTGAGGAATAAGACCGAATGCTCTTTCAAGCTCGGCTACATCAACAACGCGGCGGTCATTGCCATCAAGTTCGAAAGAGATTTTACCGCTCTTCATTGCTCTCTGGATGGTTGATTTTGATTTACCAGTTAATTCTGCCGCTCTTTGCGCGCCCACTTTCGCCATTGCTATCTCCTTTTTTGATGCAATTAGTACAATACAATATCTAGTACAATACAATATCGAGCAAAGCGTTATCGCCTTGCAAAATTGTTCATTTTTTTCGCATTGACTGCAATTCAATTAAGAGAGGCCGAAGCCTCTGTTAATTCTAATAAGAGGTTTTAGCCTCTTTTATGCGCTCTCGCGCTCTCCTAGCAAGCGTGTCAGGCGTTGCCATTGTCCACCTGAGAACAGGTGGGCATATAAAAATGGAAGCCAGCCTTTTTGGCGCCATTTCAGGAATTCTTCATCACTCAGTGATGTGAATTTTTTCTCGTCAAGGATACGGAAACCAGAAAAACTAATGCGTTTTCCGCCCTTCACTTCAATTTCTGCTTGTCTGTCGACAAGTAAACCGCTTTCGGCGAGAGCCTTGCTAAACTCGATCGTTTGTTGTGCGGCTGCGTGGTATGATTTACAAAATTCCAGAGCATTCGTCGCAAGATCGGTTGCAGTGCCGTCTTCGTTAAAGAATTTCTGTGTGCTGTCTTCTGATACCACTTTATCATTCATATCAACACATAATGTCAGTTGTTCTGTGTTCGGCAATTCAGAGAAAATGAATGGGTATCGTCTGATGTAAGCCGGAATATATGTGCCCGCTGCCCATTCGCCTTTTTCGTTTACGAAAAGGTTTTCTTTGTCGCGCAGACCTAAAATAGCAACCGGTGTTGCATTTTCATCAGGGCTAAAAGCAACCGGATAGTAATGACAAATCTGTGGCAATTCGATCAGATTTACAGGAACAGCATTGATGCCTTTTGCAAAATCGAGAGAGAAATTAGCATTTAAACCCAGATTAACATGCTTTACTTTATCAAGTGGGGCAGGGCTTGTGTAGAAAAGCGGCAACATTGATGGTGCTTTTTCTTCAGTGTTATCTGTTGTTTTTGATGCTTGCTCTTTAGAAGCCATTATATAAAACCTTATGGGTAAAAATCTGATTTAAATCATTTAACAGTTCGAAAAGTAACTAATTTTTTCAGGAAAAACAAGAAATCATATCTGTTATTAACAAGATATTCCATAACTCGGAAAAAACTGCTCTGCTTTCTTTTTGTCACCGACACCAATCAGTGCGTTCATTCTTGTTGCTGGTTCAAAGAACTCGGCTTCTTTGCCGCTTACAACGTCAATCATAGCGCCGCCTTCACCTGCATTTCTAAGGATCAACCAGTTCGGCGCATAATCCCAGCTATAGCCGTTCCCCTCAATCAGGTCTGGTTTGGAGCCGGATGTGATATACATGTCCGCATGTCCCATCGCGATTTGAACAAAGCTAGGAAGGTCATCGGCTGGAATTTTATTGGCATCCGAGCTGTCAACCGTCAGGCCGCGTGCGCCAAGACGTTTTATGGTTTCGTCCATGGCTACATTTGAATCAAAAACGCCTCGTCCCAACAGGCTAAGCTTATCGCCTGTTACCGCTTTTGTGAAAATTTCTTGCGGGCCGGAAGCGCCGTTTAATTTGTCTTCAATATATGATTTGCCATCACGCGCAGCCCAGATTGTTGTATCTCTGTAAGGTGCGCCGATTACGGCAAGAACAGGAACGCCTTGATCGATTAAGGTGGCTTGTACATAAAATTGAATGCCCTTGATGAAGCCTTCTGTGTAATCAATCGGGTCGACTGTCCAATATGGCTCGCCATGTTCAACTTCCGGATGTTGTTTGTCTTCTTCGGAGATAACGGTAACGCCCGGTATGATATCCGGTAGCTCGGCCGTGATGTAATCGTGAAGGGCAAGGTCTGCGTCTGTTACGCGTGAATTATCGGGCTTTGTATAGATCTTGAAATTACCGGCCTTGCGGAATTCCATCGCCAATGCGCCAGCGCGTTGTATCAGGTCAATCGCAGCTGGTAACGCCAGTTCAATTTGTTCTGCGCTGATTTTATAATTTCTAGACATTTTTTCCCCGCGATTTATATCGTCTCATCTAGTGATTGAAATTTACCACGGTCGTAGCATGTTATGTCTATAGCGGCAATAAAATTGTGTGATGAGATGCCGTTACATATTTTTTCCTGTTTTTTCCCATTTTAATCTATATAAATAAGCAAGATCAAGATTGGTTCATATTGACTTCGAAGAGGTTGCGTCATGCATATTGGTGTTATTGGAACGGGCTATGTTGGTCTTGTATCCGGTGTTTGTTTCTCAGAATTCGGCTTTAATGTCACATGTGTTGATAAAGAGCAGAGCAAGATTGATGATTTGCGCGCCGGACAAAGCCCTATTTACGAGCCGGGGCTGGATGATCTGCTGGAAAACCAGATTAAAGCCGGACGTATTGATTTCACTACTGATCTGGGCATGGCGGTACGCAAAAGCGATGTTGTATTTATTGCTGTGGGGACGCCGGCGCGGCGCGATAGTAACGAGGCGGATTTGTCCTACGTATATGGCGTAGCCAAAGAAATTGCCGCCCATATTGATAGTTATAAAGTGATTGTGACCAAATCGACCGTACCGGTTGGAACGGCGCGTCAGATTGAAGATATCATTCGTAAAGAAAACCCGAATGCTGATTTTAGCGTAGCATCAAACCCTGAATTTTTGCGTGAAGGTGCGGCGATTAATGATTTTATGCGCCCTGACCGCGTTGTGGTTGGCACGCGTGATGAACGCGCACAGAAAGTAATGCGTGAGCTGTATCGTCCGTTATATCTAAATGAAACTCCCATTATTTTTACAAAGCGTGAAACTGCCGAGATTATCAAATATGCAGCCAATGCGTTTTTGGCGACAAAAATTACATTCATAAATGAAATTGCTGATTTGTGTGAGGGCGCAGGCGCCAATGTACAGGAAGTGGCAAAATCATTAGGGCTTGATGGCCGTATTAGCCCAAAATTCCTGCATGCAGGACCGGGTTATGGTGGGTCATGTTTTCCAAAGGATACCATGGCTCTTGTGGAAACAGGCAAGAAATACAATGCCGAGCAATCTATCGTTGCATCGGTTGTGCAGGCGAATGAGAACCGCAAAATCAGAATGGCCGAAAAAATAGTAACGGCCATGGGCGGTGATGTCAGCGGTAAGAAAATCGCTGTGCTGGGTGTGGCATTTAAGCCAAATACCGATGATGTGCGCGATGCACCAAGTCTTCAAATTATTCCTTATCTGCAGGAACGCGGCGCTGTTATTGCGGCATATGATCCGGCGGCAATGGAAGAGGCAGGAAAAATATTAAGTAATGTAAGCTGGTGCGCCGATTCATATGAAGCATCACAGGATACGGATGCTGTCGTGATACTGACAGAATGGAACCAGTTTAGAGCGCTCGATTTAAAGCGTTTAAGTACGATAGTAAAATCCAAGACAATTGTTGATTTGCGCAATATCTATAAGCTGGAAGATATGGAACCCGAAGGTTTTTATTATGTATCTGTAGGGCGGCCGGATGTGCGCCAGATGCAGGATGTATCGATAAAGGATCAATCGGCGGGATAATCCGTGAAATGATCTTACCTCCCCCTTTAATAGCGCTTTAGGGTATCTCATCATTATATCAATTTTAAAGAGAAACATATGACACAACCCTTATCGCAGAAGCTGTTGAATAATCCCGGTGCCCTTTGCAATATGCTAAAGCGTATTGCCATCGAGGCGGGTGAAATTACGCTCGAATATTATGATGATTCCGGTTATTACGGAGCGGATGAAAAAGGTGATGGTTCGCCTGTTACCGCAGCTGATCGTGCCGCAGAAGCGCATATCGTTAAGGCGATCTCTGGTATATTGGACGATATCCCGATTATTGGAGAAGAGTTATATTCAGAAGGTCGCGCGCCGGAGCTAAACGGTGCTGATTATTTTGTTCTGGTGGATGCCCTTGATGGAACCAAGGAATTTATCGCTGGCGGCGAAGAATATACGGTGAATATTGCGATCATTCGTAATGGCGCGCCTTTTATGGGGGTTGTGTACTTGCCTGTGAAGGGCGAGCTATTTTCCGGTTACGGCCCGGGCACAGCCCTTCGCTGGACCGATGAAGCAGAAAAAGACCGTCCGATCCATGTGCGCGAACAAACGTCCAAAGGGCTTGTTGTTGTATCGTCAAAATCTCATGGCAGTGCATCGGAGATGAATGAATTTTTGCAGGATTACAAAATCGCCAAGGTCATTAAGAAGGGCAGTAGTGCCAAAATATGTGCTGTGGCTTCGGGGAAGGCGGATTTATATCCGCGTTTTGGCCCGACTTGCGAATGGGATATTGCCGCAGGTGATGCAATATTGCGTAGTGCCGGCGGCGCTATTTATGATATGGACGGACAGCCCATGATATATGGCAAAGAAGCGGGGAAATATTTAAACCCGAATTTCGTTGCAGCCATTGAAGGGTTCTGGGATTTTTCCGATTAGCGTTTAAGCTATATTTTCCTGATTGGATGTGCCATCCGCAGGTGCAGATTCATAACTGCCTTCTTCTTGTTGCTGGCGTTTATTCTCTGTCTTGTATTTTTCCGGATCAACAAGACCGATATCTTCGAACATTGTACGGTTACGC
>JAUILO010000165.1 GCA_030432775.1 Alphaproteobacteria bacterium | reverse complement strand
GGGAGTAGGGCTGCGAATGTTAAAGTGATATCAGACAAAGTGATGGTAGACAAAGTGAGAGCAGACAATGTCATATGAGAATAAAATCGCAACGATTTTTGGTGGTACCGGCTTTATAGGTAAGCAAATTGTCAGAGAACTGGCGGCGCTTGGTATTCGTGTGAAGGTTGCTTGCCGTATTCCCGAACGTGCGTATGAACTACGCCCTTGTGGTAGTGTTGGTCAGATTGTTCCTGTTGCCTGTGATTATAGTGATGATAAATCAATTGCCAGCGTTGTTGCGGACAGTGATTTCGTCATTAACTGTGTTGGTATATTGTTTCAAAAGCGCGGTAACGGATTTGACAGAATTCATGCCGAATTGCCGGCGCGTATTGCAAAGGCCTGTAAGAAGGCGGAGATAGAGCGTTTCGTTCATATTTCTGCATTGGGTATTGAAAGCTCTTCGTCTAAATATGCAAAATCCAAACTTGAAGGTGAAAAGGCCGTGAAGAAGGCATTTTCCAGCGTTACTATTTTGCGTCCCAGTGTTGTTTTTGGCCATGATGATAATTTCTTTAATATGTTTGCCAAGATGTCGATGATTATGCCGGCTCTGCCGTTAATTGGCGGTGGCAAAACAAAGTTTCAGCCTGTTTATGTTGGTGATGTTGCCGATGCGGTTATTCAGGCACTTACAATGTCTGATCAGGGTAAAAATACTCCGCTTGGCAAAACTTATGAACTTGGCGGGCCGGAAATAGTGAGCTTTAAACAAATTTATCAGCGTCTGTTTGGTTATACCGGCCGTCCGCGCGCATTAATTTCAATTCCGTATTGCGCAGCCAAAGTACAGGGCTGTGTTCTTGGTATATTGCCAAACCCACCACTAACTTGTGATCAGGTTGAATCGCTTAAGACAGATTCTGTGGTACAGGAGAAAGCGTTTGATTTGAAAGATTTGGCAATAACGCCCACAGCGATGCAATCTATCTTGCCGGAATATCTGGGACGTTTTAAAGCGGGCGGACGTTACGGCACAAAATAATTCTTTGTTTGCTGGCGGCAGCTGATAAAGACAGAGATAAAATGTTGGTCTTGGATACGGGGTATTGTTGATTAAGACCAGCATTAATAAATATAAGGATTTAGAGATTTTATGAGCATAAATTTTAAACGCATTTATTTGATTCTGATGTCATTTGGTTTGATTGCCGGCGTGTTTATGGCGGCCAGTGTTGATGCACATGCACAGTCCAAATCACGTACCGAGGGTATTGCCGCGGTGGTAAATGGCGAAGCGATATCTTTATCCGATGTGAATGCGCGTATGCGTTTGATTATGACTTCGTCAGGACTGCCGAATAACGAAGAAATCCGTAGCAAGATGACACCGCAAATCGTTAATGCACTTATTGATGAAACGCTGAAAGTACAAGAAGCACAGAAATTTAAAATCGCTATTACGGATGAAGAAATTGAAAGCGGTATCGCGACGATTGCCTCACAAAATAATATGTCTTCTGATGATTTTAAAGTCATGCTGAAGCGTCAGGGTATTAACGCAGCGACACTTGAAGCGCAGATCAAGTCACAAATTGCTTGGTCTAAGGTAGTGCAGGCACGGATGCGTTCACAAGTTGATGTATCCGCCACTGATGTTGATTCAGTACTGGACCGGATGCGCTCGAAAGTTGGTACAACCGAATATCGCGTGTTTGAAATTTTTCTTCCGGTGACCGACCCGAAGGAAGAAAACGATGTGAAGCAATTGTCGCTTCGGTTACATGGGGAGTTATTGCAAGGCAAGGTTCCTTTCCAGCGTGTTGCCAGCCAGTTCTCGCAATCGCCGGGGGCTGCACAAAAGGGCGGTGATTTGGGATGGGTACAGGAAGGTCAGCTTCCAGACGCGCTTGACGGGCAAATCCGTATCCTTGAAAAAGGTGATTTGGGTAAGCCGGTGCGTAGTTTGTCTGGCTATCATATTTTATATGTGGCCGATAAGCGCGAGATAACCGAAGATACATTGCCGTCAACATTTCAGGTCGAGCAGGATTTGGGTAATGAGCGCCTTAATCTTTTGCAAAGACGTCATTTGATTGATTTAAAAACAAACTCGTTTATTGAACGCCGAGTTTTATAGTTGCTGATTGCAATGCGCGTAACGCGCCGTATATAGGTTTTATCTATATATCTCTTAGAATAACTTGATTGGGTTTGTTTGGCCGTGAGCATTGAAAGTTTACCTCCGTTACGTGAAGTGATTAAAACCGCAGGTCTGCAACCGGATAAAAATCTGGGGCAGAATTTTCTTCTTGATTTGAATATTACCGATAAAATTATTCGCGGTGCGGGTAATCTTGATGGTGAAACGGTTGTGGAAATCGGGCCGGGCCCTGGCGGGCTAACGCGCAGTTTGCTGGGTGCCGGTGTTAAGAAGATCTATGCTATTGAATATGATCCGCGTGCAATTAAAGCATTACAGCCGCTTGTTGAATATGCGCAAGGGCGTCTTGAGTTGATCCATGTTGATGCGTTGCAATTTAATCCGTTTCACGAATTGCAGGATGAGAGATTCTCTATCTTTGGTAATCTTCCGTATAATATTGCCACACCGTTATTATTCGGCTGGCTTGAAGAATTAGCGAAAAATTCGGAACGTATTGGCCGGATGGTTTTAATGTTCCAGAAAGAAGTAGGCGATAGAATTCTGGCGGATGAAACGGCGAAGGCCTATGGGCGTTTAGCGGTTATGTGTGGCTGGCTATGTCATACTTCGCGTTTGTTTGATTTGCCACCATCTGTCTTTACGCCGCCACCGAAAGTTTTTTCGAGCGTTATTCATTTTCAGCCCAAATTACATGATCAGGCACAGCCATCGTTCGAGGTCATGGAAAAAGTTGTGAAAGCTGCGTTTTCACAGCGTCGTAAAATGGTTCGTTCGACTTTAAAATCCTATACGCAGTATTTCGAGGCGAGCGGCATTAACCCGCAGCACCGCGCCGAGCAGTTATGTATTGCTGATTTTGTCAGGCTGAGTAAAGCCTATGAATCTTAGAATGCATCACGCCTGTCTCTAAAACATTATTGACATAATTTTATGTTGTAATAACCTGCGGCTAATTAATAAATATAAAGATCAGGGAATATCGTGAGCGAACATCATTATAAAACAGAAGACCGACATCCTGCGCCTGTATTAGAAACAGTGAACAGAACGCGCGGCATGTTTGCACCCAGTTTTACTTCAGTTGCAACGGCCAGTATATCGGCCATTATCGCGTTTAATGCGGTTGCGGGGCAGCTTGATACGGTCGATAAAATCGGTTTATCGGCGATTGTTGGCGTATCGACATATTTAAGTTCTAAAATTGGTAAAGTCGCTTTACGGATGGTTGGTAAAACTATTGGTTTTACTGGCGGTGCGTTATTTGGCGGTTTACTCGGCGCGGGCGCGGCGGCGGCATTGTCTGATGATCATGAACGTGCTGAAAATACTCTTGGTGCAGCCGCAATAGGAGGTATTGCCTCTGGCTGGAGCGGTATGAAGGTGCTGGGGCTTGCCGGTTCATTATGTGGATTTTGGGGCGGCGCGTATTACGGTCATGACTATTCTAAAGACTGGGCATTGCAAACATTCTTTGACGAGGCACGGATTGAACAAAAAATTGAGCGTACAGAAGATCATGTGCAGCGTGGCGATGATGGCGTTTATCAGATTGATGTGCGTGCTTTAAGACCAAAAGCGGCGTAGTCATCCAAAAACCAGCTTATGGGTCAGATCATGGGTGAGGTTATAAAGATTTACGCAGATGTTTGACGAATTCGGGCAGGCCTGTCATGCGCTGGCGTTTTTGACGTTCTGCATCCAAAATCATTTGCGCCCGTTCGATTGATTTATCAATGTCATCATTGATCAGGATATAATCATATGCATCGTAATGGGAAATCTCGTCAGCGGCCTTGGACATACGTCCGCGGATTTGTTCTTCGGTTTCTCTGGTGTCCTTCGCGCGGGAGCGCAAGCGTTTTTCAAGTTCTGCGCCGGAGGGTGGCAATATGAATACAGTGACCAGATCATCGCGGGCGACCTGACGTAGTTGCTGTGTGCCTTGCCAGTCAATGTCGAATATAATGTCCTGACCATTGATCAAGGCGTCTTCTACGGGTTTTCGCGGTGTACCGTAATGATTGCCGAATACTTCTGCATGCTCAAGCATGTCACCTGTGCGGACAAGCTCGTCAAACTTGCCGATATCGATGAAATGGTAATCTTTCCCGCTGACCTCTCCGGCTCGGCGCGGACGGGTTGTCGCGGAAATAGAGACAGACAGGTTCTGGTTGTTTTTGACCAAGGCACGGCTAATCGTTGTTTTTCCAGCGCCTGATGGTGATGATAAAATGAACATCAGACCGCGTCGATTGAGCTTATATAAATCTTTGGTATCGTAGCTTGTCATGTTGTTTGTATCATTGATTACGAATTGATTTTTTCAAGAGTACAGTTAGGCAACCAAGAGTTCAATAGAGTTGTTGTTGTAACGCGCATCAAAAAGCGCTTTTAGGGGAATATCATGAATTTT
>JAUILO010000164.1 GCA_030432775.1 Alphaproteobacteria bacterium | reverse complement strand
CAATTTGCCGAAATGGTTGTTGAACATGGCTTTTCCTTTATTGGCCCTAAGGCCGAACACATCACGATGATGGGTGACAAAGTTACAGCAAAAGACACTGTAAAAAAGCTTGGCCTGCCGGTTGTGCCCGGTTCTGATGGCGCCATTGAAAGCGCCGAAGAAGGCATGAAATTTGCTGCTGAAGTTGGATACCCAGTGATTATCAAAGCAGCATCAGGCGGCGGCGGTAAAGGCATGAAAGTGGTGCATAAAGAATCCGAATTTTCCGAAGCTTACTCTACCGCCCGAAGCGAAGCCAAAGCCAATTTCGGTGACGACCGCGTATACATGGAAAAATTCCTGACAACACCGCGCCATATTGAAATACAGGTATTCGGCGATACCCATGGTAATGCTATTCATCTGGGTGAGCGTGACTGTTCCATCCAACGCCGCCATCAAAAGCTTGTCGAAGAAGCTCCATCACCTGCGCTGAACGATAAAGAGCGTAACGAGATAGGCGCACTGGCCGCAGATGTGATCAAGAAAATGGGCTATGTCGGCGCAGGTACCATCGAATTTCTATATGAAAATGGCGGCTTTTATTTCATGGAAATGAACACCCGTATTCAGGTAGAACACCCGGTCACTGAAATGATCACCGGTATCGACCTTATCGCCGAACAAATCCGTGTTGCCGCAGGTGAACCACTAACAATCAATAAAGATCGTATCAGATTACGTGGCCATGCCATTGAAGTGCGTATTAACGCCGAAGATCCGGATACATTTATGCCTTCTCCTGGCCTGATTACCAAGTTTCATACACCAGGTGGCCTTGGCGTGCGTTTTGACAGCGCTGTATACACAGGATACTCCATCCCGCCATACTACGACTCCATGATCGGAAAACTCATTGTACATGGCAGAAATCGCGAAGAATGCATACGCCGTTTGCGCCGTGCCATTCGCGAGACTGTGATTGACGGTATCAAAACCACTTTGCCGCTGCATGACTGGATATTAGAAGAAGAAGAGTTCCAAAGCGGAAACTATAATATCCACTGGCTCGAGCATAAATTAGCCGAAAGACAGGGTTAATACATCGCTTGATTCGGCGTCAAATTTTGTACGCTATAGAACAGGGCAACCCACATGCCTCTATCAGATATAGATATCGAAGATATTCTCAATGCCTATGCGGCGGGCATGTTCCCTATGGCCGATGATGCGCTTGATAAAGACGTGTACTGGGTCGATCCGGAAATCCGTGGTCAGCTATCCATTAAAGAACTCCATATTCCGCGCCGCCTGCGTGCCACAATCAAACAATTTCCCTTTGAAGTAACCCATGATCAGGATTTCGAGCAGGTCATTGATCTGTGCGGTGCATATGCCACCGACAGGCCGACAACATGGATTAATCAGGACATCAAAGGTCTATTTATCAAATTGCATGAAATTGGTCTGGCCCATAGCGTTGAATGCTGGGAAACGGATAAGAAAACACAGCAAAGAACACTTGTTGGCGGCGTCTATGGGTTATCACTTGGCGGAGCATTCTGTGCGGAAAGCAAGTTCCATCGTGCCACAAATGCAAGTAAGATCGTGCTTGTCCATTTATGCGCACGCCTCTGGAAAGGTGGTTACTCGATTCTCGATATTCAGTTCATTAACGAGCATCTCAAACAATTCGGTGCCTATGAAATTCCAAAAGATACCTATTTAACGCAGCTTCACTCTGCATTATCCACACAAACGGATTTTCATATAAAAAACTATACAGAACAATCGCTTATAACAGAATACCTTGATTTCAATCGCCCATAAAACGCAAATAACACAAATTAAATGTGAAAAAAGCGCATATTTTCTTGACGAATAGTTAATGGATTGCTAATATTTAACTAATCAAAGAACTTAAAGAAGGGTTAACGCCGTGGTTATGTTTGCAACCGAAGAGCTTCAAGGTTTCAGTAGTCGTGTTCTAGAGAGCAGGATTGACCTTGGAAATACATGGACTTCTAATGCTTCCGGTCCTGGCATGGTAACACCATCAGAGCCTGAGACATCTGGAACACGCTTAACAGCGTCAAACGCATTAACGTCCAGAATATAAGATTTAAATTATTAGAGTATTATTATTGTTGAACACAAAAACTCTTAAGAAAAAAGCGCACGTTAACCGTGCGCTTTTTCTTTGAAGTCATTATAAAAGCCTTAGTGGTCATCACTTTCTTCATATTCCCCTACATCCTCATCCGGCATTTCATCTATGCCCTGATCGGTCTCGGTTAACACCCCCTTGGACTCCGGCGCAACATCTTCATCAATAACCGTCTCTTCGGCGGCTTTATCAGCTTCATCAGATGTATTCATGCAATCAAGAACCCACACATCATAAACAGCATGATCCATCGCCGACAAACCAGGAGAAGATCCAAACATCCAGCCGCTAAATATCCATTCAGCTTTCCCTTCTGTTGAAATCTCCCAAATTTGAACAAACGCAGCCGCTTCGGGTGTTTCAATTGGCGGGTTCTTACGACAAGCCTGAACCTTGATATAAATTGAACCATATTGAACTGTACTACCGACTTTCACTTCAAAAGTCTGTGTTCTGGCCGAAATTTTATCCAATGAACGAAACTTGACGATATCATAATCAATCATCTCATCCGCGCGCGCCAATGCAGGTACCGTGCAAACAAATATTGTAAACAATACGAAATATTGAAAAAATCGAGCCATAAGTTACCAGAACATCAAAAAGTGTCTATTTTATGAGCAATCGTCAAAGAATCGTTACTCGCTATTACTCTGATTCTTCGCCGTCTTTCTGCCCAGACATGCTGAAGATAAACTGACCAAGCAATTGTTCGAGATTCTGTGGCGCCTGTGTATACTCAATACGGTCACCATCTTCCAGATAATCTTCATCAGCGCCCGGCTCCAAAGATAAATACTTACCACCCAGCAAACTTTGGCTACTGATAATCGCCGCCGTATCAAGGGGAAGTTTATATTTTGGATCTACGCTTAAAGACACTCTGGCCAGATACGTTTCCGGATCAATATCAACACCGGTTACCGAACCAACTTTCACGCCGCTGACCTGTACATCATCACCAACAGACAAGCCGCCAATATTGGAGAAATCAGCCACAACGCTGTAACCGCTGACTTGCTTCACATTGGCTGTGTTGTAACTAAAAACCAAAAAGAACACAGCAACAAATAATACCACTGCCCCTAATATTGTCTCAATAACGCTTCGCTTCATATTCATCTCCGTTATACGTCTCTGTTTTGGGAAAATACCGCGCCGATGCGGGCAATTCAAGAGACTAACTTGTCACTGTAATACCACTAAACACTTCAATTAAAAAACAAAAATCGGGAATACATCCATTCCCAATGCAAACTTCTATAGAACACAGCTATTTTTCAGGTGTCCAGGCCTCATAATCACCTGTGGCACTATCTCTTTTACCACCCGACAATATATGCCCCGGCGGTCTATAGGCCTGATCTGTGCCCGTTGCGTTCTGTGTGTATGGTTTTTGCCATGATCTGCGGTATCCTTCTTCATCATTGGACGGAACAGCATCAGTTTGATGATGAAGCCAGCCATGCCATTCCGGCGGCACTTTCGTCGCTTCCGGCGCGCCATTGTACATGACCCAACGTCTGGTCAGCTTATATTCCTTACGTGGCGGTGCTTCGTAATATTTATTGCCCAAAGCATCCTCGCCAATTTTTTTACCGCGGCTAAACAATGTAAAACATGTGATATGCACCGGCGATATAGCACCTAATAAACTCAACAGTCCCATGGTTTTATTCTAAATCCTGATTGTTATCTATAGTAAACTCCAGCTATTGTGAATAGATAATAGCTTGTATAAACATACCTAACATAACATTATTCAACTGCAATGATAGCAAAAAAGATCAGAAAGCGGCGGAGAGCCCCATATAAAACAGAACACAACGCCAAAGGCCTTGCCTCTGCCCTGTGCGGCGCTCTTTGTCTTACCATATGGCTTTTATTCTCTGCGCCTCACGCCCATAGTCAGGAAGGCTGTATCGAGGTCGCAAAGGTCTATGACATCCCCGTCTGCCAACAACAAATCGACCCGACAAAAGAGGAAATGAACACCCTTAAAAAACAATATGGCCAGCAGCCCGACCTGATGCAACAAGCCATCACATTATCACGCCGCGCTCAGCTCAGCGCGCATATATGGAAGATTGCGATCATACATAAATTCGGCGCCGAAGCGATAACACCGAGCCCAGAACAAATTCAAACATTCACCCTTACCCGCCGCAGCTCCATCGACACAAGGCACGAAACCAATAAACAAATACAAGATCTCATTACCGAGCTTTTAGATACGTATCAATACAGTGAAGAAAACGAATATAAGTTAAAAGATATCCTGTCTGCCACACAAACAAGCCTGCATTTTTATGATGCCAAAAGCGAACAAAGCAAAGATATGCCCGAAGAGTTTCACGAAATGACCAATGAGGCCGCGCAGCAGCTTGCCACGGAGGCGGTACAGCAATGGAAGATGAACAGGGTCTTGTTT
>JAUILO010000009.1 GCA_030432775.1 Alphaproteobacteria bacterium | reverse complement strand
GTAGTTATACTATAGTAATTCTTTCGATAGTCTTAATGGAAAATGATAAAAAATTCTTTTTATTCAATGTTTAGGACGTCTTTCATAGAGTAAATACCATTCGTTTTATCATGGGTCCAAATAGCAGCTTTGATAGCTCCTTTGGCAAATAAAGATCTATCCATGGCTTTGTGGCCAAGCTCGATACGTTCACCTTGACCATAAAAACTGATGTTGTGTTCGCCGACAACATCACCGCCGCGCTGTACTGAAAAACCAATATCGCCTTGCGGACGTGGGCCTGTTTCTCCTTCTCTTGACATGATAGCATTGTCAAGAAGGTCAATTTTTCTTCCGCTGGCGGCGGCATGCCCCAAGGCTAGGGCGGTACCTGATGGTGCGTCAATTTTATGTTTATGATGGACTTCGTGAATTTCAATGTCCCATGATGGATCAAGTAAAGTGGCAGCCTTTTCGACCAGAGCGAGTAATATATTCACGCCGACACTCATATTTGCTGCGTATACGATTACCGTATCTTTTGCTGCTTCGTTTAAAGTCTGTTCCTGGGCGGTATTCAAACCAGTTGTGCCGATTACTATGGCTGTGCCGGTTTGTCTTGCGATTTCAACATTTTTCATTGTGCTGTCAGGGGTTGTGAAATCAATAACCACATCTGATTTTTCAAAAAGCGCCTGCACATCGTCACTGGCGTTTATATTGATCGGTGCATGGCCGCAAATCGTACCAATATCTTGACCGTTTAATGCGTGCGATGGTCTTAGTGTTGCGCCTGAAAGCTGTATGAGGCCGTTGCTGCCAGAGATGATATCCAGAACCAGAAGCCTTCCAACACGCCCTGTGCAGCCTGTAATGCCGATTGATAATGTCTGTTGTCCTGATGTTGTGTTCATAATATATGCCAGTAATGTTTTTATCTCATGGTTTTGATTTTGTGTGATTTTACAGCAATATAAGAAAATTGGAATCTTATATTGGTTTTATTGTATGGCTTTATATTTTACGTATTTTTACAAAAAATTAATCCCGTTTTTATATAGTCAGACGAGATGATCTGCTGTCCTGATATATGGTAAATAAATATATGGACTTTGACAGGTAATAAAGGGTATAAAACGGCTGTTTTAAACGGCCAAGAATATAAAGGTTTAGTTATGGCAGTATCAAGTCGCGGTCCATTTGAGGAAAAAGCAAAACCATATGCACATCTGCAGAGTGTGATACATAAAGGGTATACAGAAAGTTTAAATTTCGAAGATAGCTTGCAAGCGCATGTTGATATGATGCGTCGTAATATGGAAGATATCGTCGAGGGTGAATATAACGGCATGCCCATTAAAGAACGTGACCAAAAACATATTCCGTTTTATGCGCAGCAGGCGGTGCAGCCGTTGCTGAACGCTGCTAAAGCGGTTATGTCGACAGTATCGGATGGTAATGGCTGGACAAGTAGTCTATGGATTGATCCGGGCGACCGCGATATGCTTGTCGGTACCAATGTGGTTGATTTACTTGAGGCAGAGCGCGTGCTTGTTGACGGCATTAATGAGTGGTTAGAAGCTATCCAGAAGCTTCCTGAAAGCCAGGATCCGGGTACACCGCTGGCAATTAACAGTGCAATCCGTCAGGACCTTGATGGCGGTATAGATCGTATTTCAGATGTGCTGATGCTGGAAAGCGGTACCGGCTGGAAACCGATGGGGTTCAAAACAAATAGTGAGGCAAGTGAAGCGTTGCAGGCATCTGTTGTACGTGATCTTGAACGTCGCCGAGAAGCTGGAAAACTTAAATGTTAGGCGTCATCGCCAATTCTGATTTCCTGTTCAGGCAGTTCGATATCTTTTAGCTCTATAACAGCCTCGGCATAGTGGCTGACTTCATAGACATTCCATCCTGATTTTTGGTGCAATACAATGCTGGGTGTATTGCTGCGGCCGATACGTGCGATGACTTTTTCTATCTGGTTGCGCTTTAGATGTTGCAAAAATGATGTGTATAGGCGCTGGCCAATTTTCTTTTGTCTGTGAGACATATCAACCACAATCAGCAATATATGGATATAGGCGGGGTTTTTATCATGCCAGAGTGATGTCTCTTTTTTTTCAAGCTGGACCAGATCTATATCTTTGTTTTTATTGTTCTTTCGTTTTATTTTTGTGATTTTTCTTTGGATGGCGGCTATGCCCATCGGTGGAAGGAGTAAAGGGTTCTTTAGATATGTTCCGCGCCAGAAACTGCGCCAGTTGCGAACGCCTAAAACCACGCCAGCCAATTGTTTGTGTTCATCCTTGGCTACAGTAATAAATAAATCGCTATCTTCATTCAGGGCAACTTCACAAAATTCGCGAATTTGCTTAAAGCTAGCCTGTGCGCCGCCTATATGAAATTTGATTGAACGCAGTAAACGGGTGACGGGATAAACATCCTGCTGGGCGAGTGGCGTACATGTTAGTTTTGAATCAGGCATATTGGTTTGGTACTTACAGTTTTTGTAGTCACACTTATATGGATTTATTCAGTTAGGTCGTCCCATACTTCTTTGAATTTCTTTAGAAAGCCGGAGGATTCTGGGCTGTGCTTGGCTGCAGCTTTGCCGCCCATTGTTTTATCAAGCTGTTGTAGAAGGTCTTTTTGTTTCTTGGTCAGGTTGACAGGGGTTTCAACGCGAACATCGATAAACATATCGCCCGGCGCACCTGTGCGTAGGTCGGGCATGCCTTTGCCTTTTAAACGGAATTGCTGGCCTGTCTGGGTTCCTGCTGGAATTTTGATACGTGATTTCTTGCCGTCAATTGTTGGGACTTCAACATCACCGCCAATGGCTGCGATTGTCATCGGCACGGGAACGCGTCCATGAAGGTTATTATTGTCACGTTTGAAAAACTTGTTGGGTTTTATTGCAAGCAATACGTATAAATCGCCGCTTGGGCCGCCACGCATACCAGCTTCACCTTCACCGGTCAGGCGAATGCGTCTGCCGTGATCAACACCGGCCGGTATTTTAACTCGTAATGTCTTTTCTTTGCGTGTTACGCCGCTACCGCCACATTTATTACATGGGTCACGAATAATATGTCCCGCACCCTCACATGTTGGGCATGTGCGTTCGATTGTAAAAAAGCCTTGTTGGGCACGAATGCGGCCTGCGCCATTACATGATGGACAAGCTTCACTGGCGCTGCCTTCGTTAGATCCAGAACCGCTACATTTGTCACAAGCCTGACGTACAGGTACTTTGATGGTTGTTTCTTTGCCTGCATAGGCTTCTTCCATGGTGATTTCCATGGTGTATTGAATGTCCGAACCGCGCGAAGGGCCGCCACGTGTGCCTCCACCAGTTCCACGGTTGACGAAATCGCCGAACATATCCTCGAAGATGTCGGAGAATGCGCCGCCAAAACCGCCGGCACCACCAGCTCCAGGGCCGCCGCCCATACTGCCGTCAAAGGCTGCGCTACCTAAGCGGTCATATGTTGCGCGTTTTTGTTCGTCCTTCAAAACGTCATAAGCTTCGGTGATTTCTTTGAATTTAATTTCTGCTTCCGGATTATCTCTGTTTTGATCCGGATGATATTTCATAGCCAGCTTCCGGTAAGCTTTCTTTATCTCGTCCGGTGTAGCTGTTTTTGGAACATCAAGTGCAGCGTAAAAGTCTTTAGCCATAGTGAGCCTCTTGCGTCATTGGCGCTTTTGATAGGTTTTGCGCAGGAACGAAAGGCCATAATACTTCTTTAAGCAGTATTAAAAATCCGGACGTTCTCTTTTTATTTTGTGTTCTGGCTACAGGTAGTTTTTTTGTTGTTACCACCGCATTTTGAGCCGTCATAGTACGTTCGCGCATAATTCGCTGTTTTATAAAACGGGCATAAGCCTCGCGCTGTGGTTTAGTTTTTAAATGAACATAAGCACGATTGATCATTTTGAAACGCTGTTCGACCATTTTTTTGTTTTTGTGTTTGTACTTATCAGGGTGCCAGTTATGCGCCAGTCTATAGTAAGATTGACGCACTTCTTCATCTGTAGCATGCGGCAGCACACCTAGAATGTGGAAATATGTCAGTTGGCTGTTTTGCATTTTATCCTGATATTACAAATCAAAAGAGAACAATCTTGCTATTGTATCATAACACCTTGTCTTAAGTGTATGAAAAGCAAGACGTTCTCTTTTGTAATTGGTTAAATTTATTTCTTATCGTCAGCGTCGTCTTCAAGGTCTGTGAAGTCCGCATCGACCACATCGGCATCAACAACATCATCGTCATCATCTTCAAGAGATAAATCGCTTTCTGTGTCCTCGGACATGTTGTCCGGATCACCAGCTTCTTCCTCTTGTTTTTTACGATAAATCATTTCGCCGAGCTTCATGCTAAGTTGTGTCAGCGCACCGGTTCTTTCAATGATTTTTTGTTTGTCTTCACTATCCAGAGCGCTTTTCAGATCTTTTACAGCATTTTCGATCTTAACCTTGTCTTCTTCAGGGACCTGATCACCAAGATCTTCCAGTGTTTTTTCTGTCTGGTTGATCGTAGTTTCTGCTTGGTTTCGGGTTTCTACCAATTCGCGCTTGGCTTTATCGCTTTCAGCATTGGATTCTGCATCTTTGATCATGTCGTCGATATCGCTATCGGATAGACCACCACTAGCCTGAATACGAATGGCTTGCTCTTTATTGGTCGCTGTATCTTTGGCGGATACATTCACAATACCGTTGGCATCAATATCAAATGTAACTTCGACCTGTGGAACGCCGCGCGGGGCAGGCGGAATACCTACGAGATCAAATTGGCCAAGCAGCTTGTTGTCAGCTGCCATTTCACGTTCACCTTGGAATACCCGAATTGTAACGGCATTCTGGTTGTCCTCGGCGGTTGAGAATACTTGGGACTTTTTGGTCGGGATTGTTGTGTTGCGATCAATAAGACGTGTGAACACGCCTCCCAATGTTTCGATACCAAGTGATAGTGGTGTTACATCAAGCAACAAAACGTCTTTCACATCACCTTGCAGTACGCCGCCCTGAATGGCTGCACCGTTGGCAACAACTTCATCAGGGTTCACACCTTTGTGAGGTTCTTTTCCAAAGAAGTCTTTTACTGTTTCGATGATTTTTGGCATACGGGTCATACCACCAACCAATACAACATCATCAATTTCAGATGCTTTTAATCCTGCATCTTTCAATGCTGCTTTAAGCGGTTCGATTGTTCTTTTGACAAGGTCATCAACAATTGATTCAAGTTTGGCACGTGTTAATGTGATGTTCAGGTGTTTAGGGCCTGATGCATCAGCAGTGATGAACGGAAGGTTTACTTCTGTTTGTGCTGTAGATGAAAGTTCGATTTTTGCTTTTTCTGCCGCTTCTTTCAAACGCTGCAGGGCAAGTTTATCTTCACGCAGGTCAATTGCCTGATCTTTTTGGAATTCATCGGCTAAATAATCAATAATGCGAAGGTCAAAATCTTCACCACCAAGCAATGTATCACCATTGGTTGATTTTACTTCGAATACGCCATCGCCAATTTCAAGAATGGAAATATCGAATGTACCACCACCCAAATCGTATACAGCGATAACGCCGCTATCGGCTTTATCAAGGCCGTATGCAAGCGCAGCAGCTGTCGGTTCGTTGATAATACGTTCAACTTCAAGGCCAGCAATGCGGCCAGCGTCTTTTGTAGCTTGACGTTGTGAATCGTTAAAGTAAGCAGGAACGGTAATAACAGCCTTTGTTACTTCCTCGCCAAGATAGGCTTCTGCTGTTTCTTTCATTTTTTGCAGGATCATTGCAGAGATTTGCGCCGGTGCATATTTTTCGCCGTCAATTTCGACCCATGCATCGCCATTTTCGCCCTCAACAATGTTGAAAGGCACTTTGCTTTGCATGTCTTTTGCAACATCGCCGTCATATCTGCGGCCGATCAGGCGCTTGATAGCAAATAATGTTTTTTCAGGATTGGTTACAGCTTGTCTTTTGGCCGGTGTTCCGACAAGACGTTCACCGTCTTTTGCGAATGCGACCATAGAAGGGGTAGTACGCGCACCTTCGCTGTTTTCAATTACTTTTGGTTCTTTGCCATCCATAATGGCAACACAGGAGTTTGTAGTTCCTAAGTCAATACCAATGATTTTACTCATTTTCTTCCTCTTTCTTTTGCGGCAAATATGATAACAGCCCTACGATAGGCACCGTTACAATTCCCTGGGTTTTACTAATAATAACGATAATGTTTTTTTGCGAGAAGGCAATATAACATAAAAAATTTATTGTTCCAGATAATCTATTTTCTATCCACATTCTGCTTCAGCCAAATCTTATTCAGCTAGAGTATTGATGTTTTAAATCTCAGTGTCTATTTGGCTGCCAGGTTCGTTTCCTTTATCGGAACCGCCATCACCAAGATCTTTGGCAATACCAACACGCGCAGGTCGTAGTAAGCGTTCACCAATCACATAACCGGATTCAATAACTTCGATAATTACGCCGGGGGCTTTGCCGGGAATTGGAGCTTCGAACATGACTTCATGGAAGTTTGGATCAAACATCTGGTCTAGCGGCTCAATTCTTTGTACGCCGTTTTTCTCGAAAGTTTTCAGTAGCTCTTTGTCCATCGCTTCGATGCCAGTCAGCAAGCTGGCAATGCGTTCATCGGTTTCCTTCAGTTCTTGGGGAATAGAAGTCAATGCGCGTTTGAAGTTATCGGCAAAGTCCAGAAGATCACGTGCAAAGCCGGAAATCGCAAATTTTCTGGCATCTTGAACATCTTTAGCAGCTCTTTTGCGGGTGTTCTCTGCTTCGGCGATCGCACGAAGCATCGCTTCTTTTGTTCTATCAAGGTCATTTTCAAGCGTCTCGATACGAATTTCTGCTTCTGAGGCGGAAGGCATGTCGATGTCTTCGCTGAGTGCAAAGGGATCAATGTCTTCTCCGGAATAACCCGCAGGGCTTTCCTGAGGCGTGATATTTTCTTCGTTTTCGACTTCTTCTTTGTCGCCATCGTTAAAGTTTGGATCTGGTTCGTTCATGTTATCTTTCAACTGTTTTTTTTTTATTCTTTAAATTGTTTCGAAAAAGAACTTTTCAAGTTCTTTTTACTTTTATCGCAGGTCTTTGCCTAGTTCGCTACCGTCGGGGTTATTGATATGTACCCGGAAGTTTTGCATATACAGGACTTGAGTATGGTTTTATTTCATCACCTTTCAAGCCGTATACTTTTTTTGTTAGTTCTACCGAGCCAATTTCAATACCTTTTTCAGAGTTGAGTTTCTTGGCAAAATACCCCACTTCATCCACAAAGTAATAATAATGCGGTGTTTGTATAGGGGTTGTAAACGTCGGATAGACAGTTTTCAAGGGTTTTAAGTTGTGCGCTTGCCCAAAAGCCATGATTTCATCATCAATATGCGCGTCCATATCAACAGAAGGCGTATACACAACAATGGTGTTTTCGGGATAGAACCAGTGTATCAAGGCATTCTTTCCGCCTGGCAAGGTCTGTGGTTTGTAGTATCGTGTCGGATACACATCGGTTGTTGCCGGCAGTAATTTGATATGTTGTTCATCCATGAAGATGTCAAATCTGTTTTCAATGGTGTCGCTTCTGATATGGATGATTTCAGTGCCGTTTTCCTCAAGCATTGCTTTGCTCATGATAATAGAGGCTGTCGGCTCTTTGGTTGTTTTATCACATTCAAAATGCGGGTTGTTTGTCTGGTCACGAAAATCAATATAGACCTCGTTAGTGTCAATTTGCAGACGATTGCCAATAAATTCAGCGTCATAGCCCATATCACTGACCTTGAAACAGCCTGTCGCCGATTCGCCGAAAGTGAGTTTTATAACGAATTGTTCAGGCTCTAGGATCGGGTCGCGCAAGAGGGCAATCGTACCCTGTGACAGTGTTTTTGGGTAATATTGGGATGTGAATTTTTCACCGTTATCATCAAATTTTCTTGGTTCAACATAAGGCGTTTCGTTGGCTGGTCTGATTGTGAATCTCTCTGCGGATGCATTTGTAGATATCAGCAGGGGCAGAACAAGACTTAAAGCCGTAAACATGAAAAATGTGCGGAATTTGTTATGTGATGTGAGGTGCATATGCGTAACCATTTTTGTTGAAAATCTTGCAGGATTATAGCATTGCCTTTTTGCTCAGGTCTAGGGATAGGGCGCGTTTTTCAATATAGTTCCCCATGTTTATTACCCTATTCGTTATAGGGAGTATCAACTCAGGATTTTTTCCATGACTTTCGAGGTGTAGTCAATGAGCGGAATGATGCGGCTGTAATTCAGGCGCGTTGGGCCGATAACGCCAACGGCACCGACAATTGTCTTTTCTTTATTCTTATAAGGGGTGATGACCATTGACCAGCCGGAATGGTCAAACATCTGGTTTTCTGTGCCGATATATATCTGCACGCCATCGGCGTTTTCTGTTGATTGCAATAGTTTTGCAATGGCTTCTTGTTCTTCCAGTGCCGCCATAAGCTGCCGCGCTCTTTCCAGATCTTCGAGCGCTTTGACGTCGTTTAGCAGGTTTGATTGACCTTTGATAATGATATGGCCTTCGGATGGCCTGTTCGCCCCAATGGCAATGCCGCGCTGAACTAGATCGGCAGTTATTGTGTCTAGTTGCACGCGCTTATTGCTGATTTCACTATCGATATGGCGCTTGGTATCGGTAATTGTTTTACCGTTCAGCTTTGCGTTCAGGTAATTGCTGGCCTCGATCAGAGCGGATTCAGGAATATGTTCTTCATGTTCCATGACCCTGTTTTCGACCATGCCGTCTTCTGTGACCAGAATGACTAATACGCGCGTATCGCTTAGCTTGACAAACTGGATTTGTTTGACGGGTTTTTCGGTTTTTGGCGCAACGATGATACTGGCCGCAGATGATAGGCCGGATAACATCGAGGTGGCTTGTTCCATGATATGGGTGGGGGAGTAACCGGCGGAATGACACTGGCTTTCAATATGAAGCTGTTCTGATTCGTTTAGATCACCAATCTGCATCAGGCCATCAACGTAAAAGCGCAGGCCACGCTCGGTCGGAAGGCGACCAGCGGATGTATGTGGCGCGTAAAGCAAACCCGAGCGTTCTAGTTCTGACATCACATTGCGGATAGTGGCAGAGGAAATGGTGTTATGCAGGCCGCTTGCAATAAGTTTTGATCCTACCGGAGTGCCTGTCTCCAGATAGCTATCAACAATATAACGCAAAATGGCTTCTGATCTTTTGTTTAGCTCGGTTATCATGAAGGCAAATATAGTGTTAGCGGCTGCAAAATACAATATTCTTATTATAAAACGACTTTTTGTCGCGGCATCGCGCTGTTGTCCGGCGTCATCATATATCAATTCAGGTACCTGTTTGGCAGCTTTATGGGCTCATTGTGTGGCAGATGACGCGGTCTTGCATGGATAAAACAAGACAGATAGTCTGGCGGGGCTTGCAATATCAATAGCCATTTGTTTTATTGGCAGCACTTTAATAATACAGATATAAGCCAGTAGTGATTGGTAAAAAGGATTGAATAAAATGAGCAGACCTTCAGGACGTGCAGATGATGAACTTCGTACAGTAGAAATGGAAACAGATGTTTCTATTCACGCTGAGGGATCATGTTTGATTAAGTGCGGTGATACACATGTGCTTTGTACGGCCAGTGTTGAGGAAACCGTACCGCGCTGGATGCGTGGCACAGGCCGTGGCTGGGTTACAGCGGAATACGGTATGTTACCAAGATCAACGGGAAAACGTATGGACAGGGAAGCTGCCAGAGGTAAGCAATCCGGACGTACTCAGGAAATTCAGCGCCTTATTGGCCGCGCCTTACGCTCGGTTGTTGACTTGGAAAAACTGGGCGAAAGACAAATTCGTATTGATTGTGATGTTATTCAGGCCGATGGTGGAACAAGAACAGCATCAATTACCGGCGGCTTTGTCGCTTTGAAACTTGCTGTGCGTTATATTATGGAGCTGGGGCTTTGCGCGGAAACACCTTTGATTGATACGGTGTCGGCTATTTCTTGTGGCATATATAAAGGCGCACCTGTTCTTGATCTGGATTACATCGAAGATTCCGATGCGCAGACAGATGCAAATTTCGTGATTACAGGCAAAGGCGGCATCGTTGAAATTCAAGGCACTGCGGAACAAGAGCCGTTTTCAGAAGAAGAGTTTTTGAAGCTTTTATCTTTGGCAAAAGCAGGCTGTGCGGATTTGAAAAAATCGCAGGATGCAATTTAAACTTATCAGTGATGATGAATGGATAATACGGCGAATGACATTCAAACGTGGTGATAGGCTGGTGATTGCCAGTCATAATAAGGGCAAGGTTTCCGAGATACAGGATTTGCTTTTGCCTTATGGTATTGAATGTGTGTCTGCGCATGATTTGAATCTGACCGAGGCCGAGGAAACCGGAACGACTTTTGTTGAAAACGCGATTATAAAGGCAAAATCGGCCGCATCGGAAAGCGGGCTGTATTCTTTGGCGGATGATAGCGGTTTTGCGGTGAAGGCGTTGAATGGTGATCCGGGCGTTTATTCTGCGCGCTGGGCAGGGCCGGATCGTGATTTTGATATGGCGATGCGGCTTGTTCATGAAAAGCTCGAAGATCATGCGGATAAGTCGGCATCGTTTATTTGTGTTCTTGCGCTTTGTGCGCCTGATGGCAATGTGCAAACATTTGAAGGCCGCGTTGATGGACAGATGGTATGGCCGCCGCGCGGTGATAAAGGTTTTGGGTATGACCCTGTGTTTATAGCCCATGGGCATGACAAGACATTTGCGGAAATTGATCCTGCACAAAAACATGCTGTGAGCCACCGCGCTGATGCATTTCAAAAATTTATAGCAGCGTGCTTCCCTGATGGCTGAGCTTGATCTTGCTGTATATATCCATTGGCCGTTTTGCGCGCATAAATGCCCATATTGTGATTTTAACTCCCATGTTCGCGAACAAATAGACGGGCAAGCATGGCAGGATGCGTATCTAAGGTCTATTGATCATTATGCGAATATGATTGATCCAAAGCGTAAGGTGACATCTATATTCTTTGGCGGCGGCACGCCATCGCTGATGGATCCGAAAATTACCGGCGCGATCATCGATAAGATACATAAGCGATGGTCTGTGAGTGGAGATTGTGAAATTACGCTTGAGGCCAATCCGACATCTGTGGAGATCGATAAATTTGTTTCTTTCGCTGCGGCGGGCGTAAATCGTGTGTCTGTCGGCGTGCAGGCGCTTGATGATAAGGTGCTCAAGTTTTTGGGGCGACAGCATTCGGCGGCAGAAGCCGTGAAAGCCGTAGAGACGGCGGCCACGGTCTTTGATCGTTATTCGTTTGATTTGATGTATGCGCGGCCACAGCAGACCCTTGATGAATGGAGCGCAGAGCTTGAACATGCTTTGCAATATGCGCAGGGGCATATGTCGCTTTATCAGTTAACTATTGAAAAGGGCACGGCCTTTCATACCCAACATAGCCGCGGCGATTTTGTTATGCCTGATCCTGATATGTCGGCTGATTTTTATGAACTGACGCAGGATATAATGGGGCAGGCAGGGCTTCCATCTTATGAGGTGTCGAACCATGCCAAAGCAGGGGAGCAATCTCGCCATAATTTATCATACTGGCTGTATAAGGATTATATCGGTATAGGGCCGGGGGCACATGGGCGCATTAGCGTGGCGGGCGCGGCCGGTACAGAGCTTGAAAAACATGCGACGCGCGAACATAAAGCGCCAGAGGCATGGCTGTCTATGGTTCAGGACAAAGGTTGCGGTGAACATCCTCACGAGGTGCTAACTCCGCAGCAGCAAATCACAGAAGCCTTGATGATGGGACTTCGTCTTGTTGATGGACTGACGATATCTTTGTCAGATTCAGTATCTGCGCAGAGTGTGGATATGGCGCGGGTGAAAACATTATGTGCTGAAGGGTTGCTGATAAAGGACGGAGAACACTTGCGTGCAACACAGGAAGGTATTTTGCGTTTGAATAGTCTGCTGGCCTATATATGTGCCTGAGTTTTTATAGCATATGACTGAATCTTGAGATACGGCCATAAAAAACACGACATAATTCTATGCCGTGTTTTTTTAATCTATTTATCAGCAATATGTTGTTTACTTCATAATTGTGTTGATGTCCGCGCCGTTTAAAAGGATGGCGCCTTCTTTTGTTAATTCAAGGTTATAGGCGCGAATGGCGCGGCCGTTGCTATCGGTATCTTGCTGGCCAAATAAAAGCATAGCGTTAAGACCGCCATACATTTGCTGTAGCTTTTGCTTGTCTTCCATAGAAAGATCAGGGTTTTCCAGATTTTTCTGTGTCATGGCGATCAGGCTTTCCAAGCCGTAAAACTCGACACGTCCGTTACCATAGCCGCCCTTTATGGCGTTGATATCAGCCGTTAGAAGACCGTTCAGGTTCACATTATAAATGTTATTGCCTGCATAGGTGTTGTTAATGGACACATTCGAACTGGCTTGTGTTAGAAGCTGTGGCGCGGTCATAAGAGCCTGAAGGCCGATAAGCTGTGAGGCTTGTGGCTGGGCAATAATGCCTTGCATTGATGAGCGTCCAAGATCAACCATCTCCTTATAAGGGATGTTGTTTAGGCTAATGTCATAATTCATCTGTGTTGGGATCATATCCTCGACTTCTTTTTCAAGTCCTGGAACAGATAGGCCATTATAATTTAGCCAGTAACGCAGTTTTACGCGGTTGCTTCTAAAGCCGCTCATGCCCATTCCAAAGGCTGCGCGGTTCAAGTTAAATTCTTTGTCTTCATTTGGCGGGGCAACGTGTACGTTTTCAACGCCAAGCTCAAAATCCATAGCGTCAAATGCTGTGCCAAAGAATTCGGTCATCAGGTTATACATGGCCATGGCGTGATCGGGACTGACTTGCGGTGCATCCACAGAACTCATTGCTTCTGTTAACGCTTCCATTTTTTCTTGGAAATCAATTTGTGCCTTTGCAGAGTAATCCTCAACGGTGCTTTTGATGAACATCTTTCCGATTTTGAATACCGGTGTTGTTTGTCCTTCATCAAGAACATGAAAACCGTTAATGACGATATCAGCAGGGCCGGTCCATTGGCCGGGCGTTCTTTCTTCCATGTTGGCAACGTATTGGATGCTCGGGAATAAAAATTTCATGCCGCTATCTTGGTCGATGGCAACGAATTTATTGTATTGGGCTTTAAGCTTCACGAAGCTTTTCATTTCTTCCTGGAAGATGCCGGAAAAACTTTGTTCGCCGATATTTACAATAAGCTTTGGTGCGCTGGCGGCATCATACATCACCATTGGTGTTGGTGTTGCTACAGTCATTTTCCATTGTCCGGGTACTGATGATGGCATGGCATTTAATGCAAACACGCCGATGTCAAATAAGCCGCCATCTTGCATTTTAAGGCCGAGATGCGGCAGCGTAATAGCGTAATAGCTTCCTTTAGGGGTGACTTCGACATCCCCTTTTGTGACAAGCTCGGCTCCGTTTTGGGTAGCGCTGGCTCTGTTTGTTTCAATGTACTCGCTAAAGAGTGTGCGGAGTTTTTCGGCGCCTGCTTCATCAACCTGTGCTTTGGCTGGTGAATAAGCAAAAATCGCTAAAGTCATGATGACTGTATAGGTAATGGCAAGGTTCAATTTGAAATGAAAGCGGCGCATATTTATAAATCCCGTATTTATTTTTGTATAAACAATTAAAAGCTTAATATTGAGTACCAGAAAATAACTCAATTCGCAATCGAGCAAAACCCTTAATTATTAAGCTGTAAGGCTTTAGTCTTATTGACAGAACGACCTTAGTTCTGATACAGGCTATGAAAGGCACTAATACCAGAGATAAAGGGCGGATACGACTAATGCTGGAGAGTGAAGACAAGCAGTTTACGCTTGATAATAGTGGTGTGATCTTATTTCAGGCAGATGCGAGTAACCCGTTGCCGGGCGTAGCTATTGCTAAAATCACAAAGGGCGAGTTTCCATTGAAGCCCGCTATAGAGCTTAATTCACCGGATGTTTTCCCGGGACTTGAGGTAGATGCTGTGCGCGATAGAGTAGAGCGCTGGCTGCAATCATATCTGAATCTTGTTCTTTCCGGATTACCTGTTTTAAATGCCGTTGAGGATGCACAGCCAGAGCCTGTTCGTTCGATTTGCAGCCATTTATATGATTCTTTCGGTATTACACGTCGTTCTTTTTTAGAAGATCAAATTTCAAAGCTTGATGAAAATTCACGTAAGACTTTGCGTCAAAAAGGTATAAAACTTGGCCCTGTGCTGGTGTTTATGCCGAATTTGAATAAGCCAGCGCCCGTAGGGGTGAAGGCGATGCTATGGAACATCTGGAATGATAAACCATTGCCCGCGCCAACACCGAAAGAAGGGTTGACCTCTTTTGCGGTGGAAGATCGCGAGGCAATTGATGCGAATTACCAGCGTATTATAAGCTACCCTGTATACGGAAACCGCGCGATACGTGTTGATATTCTGGACCGTATTATTAGTGCAGTTTATGACAGCGCCGAACAAGGTAAGTTTCAGGCCAAGCACGAGATGGCTGAATGGCTGGGCTGTTCTATTCCTGACTTATACAGTATTTTGGAAGGGCTAGGGCATAAGAAAATTTATGATCCGGCAGAAGAAGTAAAGTCCGAAGACATCAAAGCTGAAGATGTAGGTGATGTGAAAATACCGGCTGCTGCTGTTGAAAACGCCGCAGCCGAGGATGTTGTTCCTGCTCCTGCTGTAGAAAATGCTACTGGGACTGCCGACGCTCCTGTGGCTAAGGGGGGTGCTGAGGTTAAATCATCCGCACCGGAACAAGTGAAGCCTGATCTTGCAACGTTTGGCTTGCGTAAAGGTAAGGCCTATAGCGATAAAAAAACGGCATCAGCGCAAAATCATAAGGCGCAGAATAATAATGACCGCTTTAGCGGCTTCAAGGCAGATGCGGGCAAGCAAAAAGACAAGCCCAAGAAGCCCAACTTCAAGAAGAATGATCGCGCCAAAAGTGGCAATAGATCACCTGCTGTGCATAGCGCGCCTGCGGCTAAGCCGGCGACCAGTTCTCCGTTTGCTGTTCTGAAAGACCTTAAGGCTAAAGGCAAAGATTAATCTGTCTGGTGCTGCGGGGCTATCCGGCTCCTATGACATTCATGATATAACCAAGGAATATGACTTGTGGTATGGTTAGTATCGGCAAGAGCATGGTTATTTTCCAGCTTTTGGTAAAACCGCGAATGACCATCATCTCTGTATAATCGGTTGATACGCCGGCCATCAGGAATGTAAAGCCGTTTCCTGGCGCGCCGGCACGGTTTACAAGCTCGGCGCCAATAGGGGCAGAGCCTTCCGAACACACTTCGATAATGGTTGTGGCCACAAGGGTGAAAACAAGACCAAGTAGTGACGGGCCGAAATATGTATGTAGGGTGTCTGTCGGAACAAAAGCCTGTATAGCACCAGCGATAATCGTCCCGAATAGCAGCCACCGCAAAACCATGCGGCTTTCACTGACGCTGCCTTTCGTGAATGTTTTGACGAAATCTTTGTTAAAGTGAAATGCCTTTAGGCGTGCCTTGGTATCGGTGACGATATTAAATCCCTCCTCGATTTCAATTGTGTTCGGGTTTTGCGGTATCTTGTCACCCCTAAGAAGCAGAATAAAGATGCTGCCTGTGATGATAGCTATGACAAGGGATGCCGCGATAAAGACCAGCGTCCACGGCAGGCCGATCAGCGCGATCAGGATAAAGGTGAGGGATAGCGAGTTCCATGGACTTGCGATTAAAAAAGTCATGATCTGCGCAATGGATGCGCCGCGCTCATAAAGCTTGGCTCCAATCATCAATATACCGTGGGAGCATAGATCCAGTAACAAGCCGGCAAGCGCTGCTCTAAAGATTCCTTGAAAGCTATCGCCTTTACCCAAAATCGTCTGGAAGTATTCGCGAGGAATAAATTGCATGCCTCCGACCGCTACCATACCCAGAGCCACGCCCCACCACATTTTGCTAAGCAGCCCTACCAGAGCAGCGGAGAACGCATGTAGAGCGGGAATTTGGGGGGCGAATGCTGATGTTATGATGACGCTGAGTATCAAAATAGCCGAGCCGTTTAATATCCAGTCAAACCCCTTGTGGTTAGAGCAGCCTGCATGGGAGTCTTCATGTGCACAGCATTGGGAGGCTGGTTGCGCGCAGGAATGCGCGACGGAAGTGGAGCAAGAATGAGTGCCAGCATGTTCGTCGCAATTATGCGTTCCGCTCTGTCTGTTTTTCTCGCAGTTTTTTTTCTCGGTATTTTTATCTTTGTTAGGATTTTCGCAGCAAGAGCTCATTTTTCACCAAATTTCTACTATGTGTTTGGCTATTAAACTAACACAAAAGCCTTGGCTGGCAAGAGTTTCGAGCAAGAGCAATATATTGCATAAAATGCCTTGTATTTTTAACTGAATGGGAAGCATTTTTAGGCATTATAAGGCTTAGATTGGGGTTTTAAGAAGTTAATGTAAGTCATTAATTTATAATCATAAATTATCAAAGCACTTTGCAGTGCCGCATTTACATAATCTTAACAATTCTGTGTGTATTATTTTACATAATAAAGGCATGTGTGGTGTCGATATTATGTGTGTAAGGGGTTAAAAAAGGATAGGGGAATTTCGAGATGGCTTTAGCTATGACGAAGGATTGGCAGGAGACTGCTATAGAGCCTGGGCACGAGTACGTCAAGGACTATGAACCAACAACAAGCCGCACTGTCGTAACGGATGAAGTTGCTCAGAAATGGTCGGATGATCAAAACAAGCGAGAGCAGGAACAGCTCGAGTTTTCAAATAAATCAGCAGCCGGTGTATTGAAGAACGGTGCCAAAGGGTTTGAAAAAGACAATAAAGAGGATACGGATGGTGTTAATGCCCGTATGAACCTGATGGATCTTGCTATGGAGACGGCTGAGATGAGCCGTCGCAACATGATGCAGCAGGTGCAAATTAACCTGAATGGTCAAAACTATGACGTGACACGTCAAGATCTGGTTGATTTCGCTGCCTTTAGAAGAGCTGGCCTTCAGGAAGAACTTACTGCTGCTATTGAAAGCGGTGCTCCGCCAGCAGAAATTTTAGCTATTGAAACACAAATCGAACAAACAGACCGGTTAGAAGATATTGCAAAGGATGATAGCCTTTCAGAAGACGAACGGGCGCAGCAGGTTCAGGCTGTTATTGATGCGGATCCTGGTCTAGCAGACGAAATGGCTGCGTGGATGGATCAAAAAGGTATAAAACCTTCTGCTGAAGCCGCTGTTGCACCGCCACCACAACAATTAAGCATCGCAGAGCAAGTGGCGCTTTCAAGGCAAGATGATGGCCCAGCGCCAACAACGCAAGGACATTTCGCTGGCGCTGCTACCGGAGCTGCGGAAGTAGAAGCGGAAGAAGAGCCGGAGTTCGATGCTGATGATGTGGCTGTGTCTACGCCAGAAGCCGCACCTTCCATTATGGAAGCTATAGATAATCCGGCTGCTGCCGTATCATCTGGCCAGCAAGTAGCAATGATTGATGTAAAGTCCGAGCCAGCACCAACACAAGAGCAGGAATTTTATTCCCCGACTGTGAATAATACGTTTGGCGGTATGTTCTAATTTGGTGTTCATCCAGTATTACAGAAAGCAGACAAATAAAAAAGCCTTTCAAATGAAAGGCTTTTTATTTTTTAACTATATCATCAATGCTAGCGCATTGAGAAAGAGTTTGCCGGCAATCTTTGCTGGTTTTCTCTATGTAGCTGTGCCACATCACGTACCACAGTTCTTTCAAGTTTGAATGTTGGTGCCAGACCGGCAAATTGTGTGACGCCGTCAAGATCAGTGACAAGTAATGTCGCTCTTTTATTGGAATCTGAATAAATAAGTGTGAAAGTACCCGAAATGCTTTGTGAATCGTGGTCGTAAATATCGCCTTCAAACAATACGCCAGAGCCACTGCTTATTGTGGCGCTTGTTCGGATCATGTCATCGTAAAAGTTCAGGCCTTCTTCGCCTCTATCGTCAATAGCATCTTCCGCTTTATCTTGGTCAAAATTATGTTCTGCGATTGTTGGGAAATCTGTTCTTTTGTGATCGTACAGGCGTAGATTAACACCGCTATATCGAACGGTCATTTCGGTAGCTTGTACACCAATAGGATTGTTGCTTTGCATGAGGTACCATGTGCTGCGATCTGAGCTTGCTGTTAGAATATTAGCGAAGACATCAATCGGATTAGCGTTTTCATCAAAAGTAGCATGATTCATCGTAGCCTGTGGGCTGTGACGTTCTTGTCTCATGACTGTGCCCATTTCTTGCGGCGTGCCTTTTGTACCTGCGCGTAGAATTGGCGCGGTAATTTGTTGTTGCGCCGGTGCCTGTGCGGCTTGTGTCGGCGCAGCTTCTTCGAATTGCTGTGAAACCTGTTGGACTGTAGCGCCGTTATCGGAACTTTGTGCTGTTGCTTCGTCTTGGCAGCCGGCAAGACCGAGTGAACCAAATGTTAGTACTGCCCCGGCGGCAAGTGTCGTAAATAATTTGCGGATTGACATATTGTAAAACTCCTATCTAAAAACCCGAATTACATATAATGGAAAAGAACCATTAAATCAATTGTTTATTCACATAACTTAGGATGTTGCACTTGTGCAAGAAAAAAGAGGCCAGCCCAAAAAAAGGCTGGCCTTAGCGAGGTTGAGCAAGGTTAAACCTTTGTATTCTCTGGAGTGAGAATGCTCACAGTTGAGGTAATGAATTCTTCCTAAGTGTAGTCTCCCAGTTGTAGGACGCTTCCATCATCTTATTTAGTCCAATTTTTTAATAAGATGTTTTTAACGTACCTCCCATAGTTGAGCCTTTGGGTTCTGCCATCTCCAGCGCTGTTCTTGAAAGCGCCCCTGTTTTGGAGTGGTCAGTACCAGAATCAAGGTTATAGGCACGGATACCAAGCTCAGCTATGTCGCTTCCGACTTCTTCGTGAGACCAGTGTAAACGTATGCCTGCTATAGATTTCATTGCAAACCATAAAGCCATGCTCGTAATGGATACAAACGCTCCGACCGCGCCGATACCGATTAACTGTGCGATAATAGTTGATTCAGGGTTTGAAAGCGTAACGGCTAGTGTGCCCCAGATGCCAGCGGCAAGGTGAACCGGAATAGCACCAACTACATCATCGACTTTGAAAAATTCAAGAGCATATGATGCTGCGATCATAATAAGGGCGCCAATCGAACCAATCAGACATGCCATCCATAATGTTGGCATAAGTGGTTCGGCTGTAATAGCCACAAGTCCTGCGAGTGCGCCGTTTAGGGCCATTGGTACGTCGATTTTACCTTGAGCCAGGTACCCCATAAGTATGACTGTGATAACACCGGCTGATGCGGCAATGTTTGTGTTGATAAAGATCTTGCCTACGGCAATGGCATCATCTGCGCTTGCTATGGCAAGCTGTGATCCGCCGTTAAACCCGAACCAACCAAACCAAAGAATAAATGTTCCGATTGTTACAAGCGGCAGGGCCGAGGCAGGCATGCTGTTGGCGCTGCCGTCTTCGTTGAAACGTGCGCGGCGTGCACCGAGCATAATAGCACCACAAAGGGCTGCCCAGCCACCAACACTATGTACAAGTGTCGAACCTGCGAAGTCCTTAAAGCCAATGGAAGCAAGCCAGCCGCCACCCCATACCCAGCTTCCTGAGATCGGGTAGATTATTCCTGTAAGGATGGCACAAAACAGGAAAAACGGCCATAGCTTGATCCTTTCGGCAAGGGCGCCTGAAACTATCGATGCTGCTGTAGCAACAAAAACCATTTGGAAAAACCAGTCTGATGAAGATGAGTGACCAGCAGAAAAATCACCAGCCAGAGCGGCGCTATCATCTGCAGACCAAGGCAGTAATGTGCCCATAAAGCCTCCATCGACGTTTAGGTACATAAGGTTATAGCCAACGGCAAAGAACATGATGCCGGCAACGGCATAAAGACCAATATTTTTAAGAAGGATCATCGCGACAGATTTACTGCGAACCATACCGGCTTCCAGCATTGCAAATCCTGCTGCCATTAACATGACAAGAGACCCACAGAAAAGTAGGAAAAATGTATTTATAACGAAAGTAGTTTCGGTGACATCCACCATTTTGTCTCACTCCTCTATTATTTTTTCGACTGGCATTTTCCGATTGGAATTTCCGGTCAATAATCCAACACACCTTGGGTCATGCGTATTATGCATATCACTATTGCGATATTATCATGACTGTTGTCAATAGAAAAATGTGCATCTGCACAATCTTTTCAAATCGGCGGTGAATAAGGCAATTTTTACAGTAGTTTAGTGGAGTGATGGTATGAAATTTTTTTGTGAGTAAAGGTTATAAACTTACGTATAGGGCATCAAAACAATCACAAAACGATGTTTATGGAGGCTTCCGTATAATAAACTGTATAATAAAGAGGTTGATTAATATTCGCGTTCGATTGTGAAGGTAATCAGATCTGCAAGTAATTCGCGTAATTCGCATTGAGGTGTGTCTTTTAATGCGTTTTTTGCTTTTTCGGCATAGCTTCGTGCCATGTCCATTCCTTGCTCCAGTGCATTATATTTTAACAGGATCTGTTGCATTTGTTCCAGATCACCGTCTTTTTGGTCTTTGTGTTCAATTGTGCGGGTCAGGAACTCTTTGTCTTGCGCATCGGCAGAGGCAAGGGCGATAATGACGGGTGCAGTCATTTTGCCTTCTTGGAAATCATCACCTATGGACTTGCCGAGCTTTTGCTGGGTTGCGCTGTAATCAAGAACGTCATCCACGATCTGGAACGCAATACCAAGACACATGCCATACTCACGCATGGCGTTTTCTTGTGGCTCGCCCGCATCGGCGATAACAGGGCCGATCTCACAGGCCGCAGCGAATAGAGCCGCGGTTTTGGCGCTGACAACCTCAATATAGTCTTCCATTGTGGTGGTCAGGTTATTTGCAGTGGTGAGCTGTTTGACTTCACCTTGCGCGATAATGGCCGACGCATCGGACAAAATCTTCAATACTTTGATGGAACCATCTTCGACCATAAGCTGAAACGCACGGGAGAATAGGAAATCTCCAACCAGTACGCTGGCCTGGTTTCCGAATACAAGGTTTGCGGCCTTTTTTCCGCGGCGCTGGTCACTGCCGTCAACTACATCATCATGTAGCAATGTTGCTGTGTGAATAAACTCAACACTAGCTGCCAGATTAAACGGGCGCTCGCCTGTGTCACCGTATAGGCGTGTACAGGCAAGGGTTAGCAAAGGGCGGATACGTTTGCCGCCAGCGGCAATAAGATAACTTGCGATTTGCGGGATTAAAGAAACGCCGGATTCCATATTGAGTAGAATTTTTTCGTTCACTTTAAGCATGTCAGCAGACAAAAGGGCGCTGAGCTTGTCCAGCGGCGTTCTATCCGTGCTGGTCGAGTTTGATTTAACCGTCGCTTGTTGCTGTGCTATAGACATGCTATTGGCTTAGACCAGCTAGCGCAGAAGAGCAAGAGCAAAACGACGCCAATGAAGTTAAAATGATAAAATGGAATTGCAGAAGTTATGAAAGAAGTGCTGCGTACGAATAACCTGATTGAAATTTCATGGGCGCAGTCTGTTTTGGCGGATATGGGCATTGAAACAGTGGTGCTGGACAATCACACTGCGATGATGGAAGGTAGTATAGGTGCAATTCAGCAGCGTGTTATGGTGCATATTGATGATTACAATAGAGCCGGTCGTATTTTGAAGCAGGCGGCTGCGGAGATTGAAGGCTAGGCTAAGAGCTTCAATTTTGACTTAAGGTTTTGGCAAAATATTTAGCTGATGGATTTATCCATCAGTATAAAGAAATAAAAAAGATTTTATGAAGACCCCTATGAATATAGAACATACAGATATTTCTGCGAATATTTCCGAAGATGTCTTGGACGAAGTTTTGTCGCAGGACTGTGATTGCTCTAGTTGTCCGTCTATTGATTTACTTGGCGGCAAGATCAAGCTATTGCAGCCACAGGATGGTTTCCGCGCATCACTTGATAGCGTCATGGTGGCTGCGGCGTGTCCGGCACAGGATGGTGACAGGGTTCTTGATATGGGCTGCGGCGCGGGTAGTGCGAGCTTTTGTTTATTGTACCGCGTCAATGGCTGTTACTTGTGCGGCGTTGACATTCAGGAAAGCTGTGTGAAGATGGCTGCGCAAAATGCGGTGCTGAATAATGTGAGTGAGCGCAGCGATTTTGTGCATTGTGATATCAATCAATTCGAAGTGTCGCGTCCTGACGAGCGCTTTGACCATATAATATGTAACCCGCCATATCTTGAAACCGGAACATATCTTACATCACCAACCGAAGAAAAAGCGATTGCTCTGGGGCATAGGGATCAAGATGTCTCAATTGAGGTATGGATCAAACATGCTCACCGTTTGCTCAAATCCAGAGGTAGTTTAACGCTTATTCAGCGTAGTGATATGCTGGATGATATTATACAGGCTATGGGAAAACGCTTTGGGAAAATCGATGTTATTCCGCTATGGCCGAAAACAGGGAAAATCTCTAAACGGGTTATTATTCGTGCTGTTAAAGATAGGCGTTCGCCGCTGACGATGTATCCGGGGATCGTGTTGCATGAAGAAGATGGTTCATACACTGCGCAAGCCAACGAGATATTAAAAGAAGCCGGTTCGCTGGCATTATAGCTGGCATTACAATTGTGCATTATCAAAACTCTTTATGTATGCACGCCAGGTAATGTTTACTGATAATGTTTACAGGCAATGTGTGATGTGCGGGCAAGTCATGAAGTTATGAAGTCATGAGATGTGTCCGTGGATTGTTTGGATATCGTAACTTTTGATACGATGACTACGAATATATTCATAATATTTGTACAATCCTTATTATGTATGGTCTTCACGATATTGTCTTTTGAAAGGTTTTTGGGATATGCGTTTGGTGTTTTTTTCTGCTTTCTTGGTTTTGGTTGCCTCACTTGTGTTGGTTGCGATGCTGGTTGGCGTGTTTCCAGTGCATAAGGCTATGGCAAAAAGCGCAGGCAAGCATATGAGCAATTCTGATGGAGTGGTTGTGATTGAGCTGTTTACTTCGCAGAGCTGCTCTAGCTGTCCTCCTGCTGATAAGTTGCTGGAACAATTGTCGGAAATAGAAAATGTTATCGCTCTGTCCTGCCATGTGACTTATTGGGATCATTTGAACTGGAAAGATACTCTGTCACAGGAATTTTGTACAAACCGCCAAAGACTATATGCTTCGCATATGAAAGAAGGGCGCACATATACGCCCCAGCTTGTGGTGAATGGTGCGCAAGGACTTGTCGGTTCACGCCGCGGTCAGGCATTAAGCGCAATTTCAAATGCGGCAAAACAGAACGATGTGGCACATGTTGTTATTCGTAAATCAGATAAAAGTGATCCAGCCCCTGAAATGGGTAAGCAATATATTGACGTGGAACTTCCTGCAATCGCGGCGGGCGGTTATGCGGTGAGTTTATTCACATATGTTAATGCCCATAGCGAAAAGATGCATTCGGGTGAAAATAGAGGGCGGAGTGTTAATTATGTGCGCGCCGCCACTGCCTATGACAACATGGTGCCGTGGAGCGGCAATGCGGAAACACGGAATGTCAATTTGCCTCAGCATGTTGATATGGACGGTGTTGTTGTCATCGTGCAAAGCGGGGATGAGGGCGGTCCTGTTGTGGCTGCGGGATCATTTCCTGTCTGGTTTTAGGTGATGTTAAACAGGCTGGCAAGTTCGGATAAAGCTGCTAATATACGCGCATAGCAATAATATAGATATTGATTTGCCGCCGGATATGTTGCAGCAATTTATCTTAGTTAAATATGGGCTAAAGATGAGCCAAAGAGATGTGACCATGAGTGATAAGAACACAGACGATTATATTGAACACGAGCTGGATGACATGGCTGGATCCGGTTTTTCAGGTTTTATGACCCAGCTTCACAGTAATATAAAGAAAAGCGCACCTGCCAGATTTGTCGCCAAAAAACTTACACAAAAGAAAAACAAAATAGCCGTTATTCGCCTATCTGGAGTGATTGCGGATAAAACGATGCACCGCAAAGGTTTGTCTTATGATGATTATGTAGACTGCATTGATAAGGCTTTTGATAAGGGAGGCGTCAAAGGCGTTGCGCTTGTGATCAACTCACCTGGCGGATCACCGGCACAGACATCACTTATTGCCTCACATATCAGGCGGCGCGCCGAGAAAGATGGCGTGCCGGTTTATGCCTTTATCGAAGATGTCGCAGCATCCGGCGGATACTGGCTGGCCTGCGCGGCTGATGAGATTTATGCGCAAGCTACATCTATCGTCGGATCAATCGGCGTGATATCCGCAAGCTTTGGTTTCGAAGAATTTATCGCAAAACATGATATACACCGCCGTGTTTATACATCGGGGAAAAATAAGTCATTTATGGATCCGTTTGTATCGGTCGATAAAAAGGATGAAACGCATCTAAAAGATGTTCAGCGCAATATTCATGACGCGTTTATTGAATGGGTATCTTTACGCCGCGGCGATACGTTGAAGGGGTCTGATGATGAGCTATTCGAGGGGCGCTTTTGGGACGCAGTTACTGCGATGGAGAAAGGCCTTGTCGATGGTATTGCAGGTATTCATGATTTTGCACATGATAAATATGGCGAAGATGTAAAGCTGATTGATGTAAGCCCATCGGACGGATTTTCTTTACTGTCTTTGTTATCATTAGGCGCGGAAATGCCTGATATGAAGGCGGGCATAGCAGAAGATATATTACAGGCCATTGAAAGCAAAACGCTTTGGTCGCGATACGGTTTATAGGCCTGCTTTATATTCATATCTGCATCTGATTTTATTTGACATAAAGTTTTGGTTTTTGGTATAGAAAATACGTCCAAATCATTCGTATGGTACGGGGAACTTTGTGACAGGTCTGTGACAGATCGATGCGACTTACTATATAAGGTTTACAAGACATGATACGAATGCCCCGTGGAAATGCTATGTTATTTGATCCGGCGCGCCGTAATCCGGCAAGTTCAACATTAAATATGCAACCAGCACCGGTGCCGCCCAAAAAAGCCGCATAAGTCAGGCTGTATAATATACGCATTAAAAGACAGCATTAAAAGACAGCATTGTTGATGACGAACCCAATATATGACCATAGCCTGCGCATGGCATTTGATCCTTATTATAGCTCGCTTGCCGGTTCGTTTGCTGTGCAGATTCCCATTCAGCACACGACCAATATTGATTTATCAACCGGCGGTAAAGTTACGGCCGTGTTTAAGGGGGAGGCAAGCGGGAATGGCGGTCAATCCCGCCAGCATCACGGCGCTGATGCCCAGAAGAAAGACATGCTTTTATACCGTAAGAAGAAAAAGGGCAGCGGTATAGAAACCGTGCCCCAATCCGATGGCCAAAGCCGTATTAGCATTCGCGTTTAAAGCTTCAGATTTTCATCCAGATATGCTTTGACTTCATCAAGTTTGATGCGGTCTTGTGACATTGTATTGCGGTCACGCACTGTTACTGTTTTATCTGTAATTGTATCGTTATCAATTGTGAAGCAATAGGGTGTGCCAATCTCGTCCTGACGGGCGTAACGCTTACCGATATTCTGTTTGATATCCAGATCCACATTGTAATGCTCGCGCAGCTCCAGATATAAATCTGTTGCAATCGGAACATGGTCTTCTTTTGCAGTTAGTGGCAGGATGGCTGCTTTTTTCGGAGCAACAGAAGGGTGAAAGTTTAAATATACACCGCTGGGGCGTGTTTCATCAATCGTGTAGGCTTCACAAATAAGCGCCAGCACACCGCGTGTCAGGCCTGCGGCGGGTTCAATTACGTGCGGGATATAACGCTCTTGCGTTTGCGGATCTAAATATTCTAGCTTCTGGCCTGAATGTTCCTGATGCTGTTTCAAATCAAAATCACATCTATGCGCGATACCTTCTAACTCGCCAAAGCCGGGGGCTGTGAACGGGAATTGGTATTCAACATCAACCGTACCCAAACCTTCTTTAGCATAGTGGGCCAGTTCGTCAGCATCATGTGGGCGGATGAGGATGTTATCACCGGCAAGGCCAAGTGACTTCCAGAAATTTGTGCGCTCTTCAATCCAGAATTTATGCCATTGTGCCGCTTCATCAGGATGGCAGAACCATTCCATTTCCATTTGTTCAAATTCGCGGGAACGGAAGATGTAGTTACGTGGTGTCACTTCGTTACGGTAGGCTTTACCGATTTGTGCAATACCGAATGGCACTTTTACGCGGCTTGAATCT
>JAUILO010000163.1 GCA_030432775.1 Alphaproteobacteria bacterium | reverse complement strand
CATGAAGTTTTGGTTTGTCGACATCATCGGATAACGACCAGCCATATGTTTCAAAAGAACCGCTCCATGGAACAAGTTTACCTAAAAAGCCACGTGTGTTGGCGGAAAGGAACAAGCGGTATTGATCATTCTTTGATGAGTGCTGAACATCCAGTGTCGCTTGCACAGCATGAATGCCGCCCGCGTAAAGTTCGTATGTCATTGTCTGGCTGGTTTCCGGCGCAACTTCAAATGCAATGGGTTTGATCATTGTCTGCGCAGAAGCGGAAACGCTTTGTGTGCTGGTGGTTAGTGCGGTGGCGCTGATTGCAAGGCAACTAAATGTAATGGCCAAGATAGTGCGTGGTTTGGCCACCCATGCCTTCTTTGAAGTTTTTAACCCGTTTAGCTGACTCATCATTTGTTCCCCCAAGGTCAAAGTCTAATATGTTCCTGTCTTTTAATTCCATCATGGCTTCCCAGAGTAACAGATTATGTGCAGCGCAGTCGCGACCATCATCTGTTGTCCACCCGATTTGGTAGGTGGCAGATCGTCCATGAATAAAGATCACAATAGCAGCAACCACCCGATTGTCCAGTTTTGCTTGACCAATAAGGACATTGTTTTGTTGGCTAAAAACCGCGGCCATGAGGCGTATTAACTTTGATGAAGGACCGTCATAGTTTTTCAGTTTTTTATCGCGCTCGTAACCCTTTAATATAGAAGGAAGTTCGCTGATATCTGTTGTGAAGGAGGTGGAGAGTTTTTTCTTTTCCGATTTGTTGAGCATGTTGCGCCATTTTCCATGCAAGTTGCTGCGCAGCGTGTCTTTATCCGGACGCAAATCAAGCCATATGGTCTGGTAGCCGGGGCGCGGCAGGTTCTTTATTTTTAGGTCGCCGAATATTTTAGTATTTTCTGGTGTGCATAATGTGCCGGGCAGGATGCGGCGTTTGCGACCCGGTCTTTTAGGCGCCTGTTTGTTCAGTGTTTTGAAAAAAGCGCGGATATGGTCTGTTGTGCCAAAGCCTTCGCGCCATAGCGGGCCCATATCAAGTTCTATTGTGTGAAATAAGCGTCCTAATATTGATATTTCGATGGTTTGGACGATGCCTGCGGACTGGCCGTTGATGAATATGTGCCCCCATTGGGCTCTCTTTTTTTGTAGGGTGCATACGGCACGTGCATAATCATATGATTGCAAAAGAGAGGCGCGAGGAATGCCGGAATATATATTATTCCAATCCTCAAGCGATAAAACGTTCCATTCGATACGACATTCCGTTGACATCATTGCTCCAATACAGAATAAAGGAATAACTTTTTTGTAAGTGATCGGTAAACTAAAAAGAATATTTAATAATAGTAAGAGAGTTTTTTATGGCGTTAAGTGATGTAATATCCGCAGCGGATACAGAAAATACAATAAACATAGCGTGGGATAATATAGCCAATATCACACCCGCAACTCAAGGTGCGACCAGAATTGCTGTTTTGCGCGCTATGAAGTTGATGGATGATGGTGTTGTGAAGGTAGCTGAAAAGCGCCCTGATGGTACATGGCGCATTAATCAATGGTGTAAAAAAGCAATTTTGCTTTATTTCCGTCTCAATGAAATGGAAGAAATTTCAAATGGTCCGGGTGGAACAATCTGGTGGGATAAAGTGCCGAGCAAATTTGCAGGCTGGGGATATCGCCAGTTCCAAAATGCCGGTTTCCGTGCGGTGCCTAACTGTACGGTTCGTTATTCAGCACATATTGGCGAGAACGTTATTTTGATGCCTTCTTTTGTCAATGTTGGTGCAAGTATTGGCGATGGAACGATGATTGATTCATGGGTCACTGTTGGTTCATGTGCGCAAATTGGCCGTAACTGCCACATCTCGAGTACTGTTGGTATTGGCGGCGTTCTAGAGCCTCTTCAGGCTAACCCAGTGATTATCGAGGATAACGCTTTTATCGGTATTGGTTCTCAGGTCGCTGAAGGTATGCATATTGAAGAAGGGGCTGTGTTGTCGATGGGTGTCTTTATCGGCGCGTCAACCAAGATTATAGATCGCGAGACCGGCGAGATTACCTATGGGCGTGTACCTGCGTATTCAGTTGTGGTGCCAGGTACAATTCCGGGCGCTCCTCTGCCTGATGGTTCGCCGGGGCCTAATCTTGCCTGTGCGGTGATCGTAAAGCGCGTTGATGCGCGTACACGCAGCAAGACATCAATAAATGATTTATTACGTGATGAGGTTACATTAAGGGATTCATATTCCAAGCATTAATGTGATCTTTATGTTTCAGGCATTAGTAGAAGGCGGCGCAAGCTTATGTTTGGCGCCGCTTTTTATTTTTTGTTTCGGCTTTGTTGGGTTTTTGGTGGAGGGCTGTCTGTTTGTTTGCCAAAGTAAAACCATTCTTCTCTTTTACTGTGGTCAGAGCGGGCATAGGGCAGGACAAGTAAACCGTCTTCTGGTGCGCGAACTTCTTCTCCATCATCGTAAATTGCAATGGTTTGTCCTTTTTGTACGGTATCGCAATGCCCCCAATCCTGTACAAATCTCCCGGGTTTTTCCTTAATAAAAACAGTTTGCATTTGGATGAAAATCGGCGGTTCTGTACGATTGTGATCTTCGTCGCTTTTTATCATGCCTAGATGTATAAGTGCTTTGATGATGGTGTCATACGCAATCGCGGCATTGTCCGGATTGTCGTGCTGTCCGCATTCAAGTGTAATGGCGATGCCGCCTTTGCCTTTATGTGTGATTGTGCCGTCCGATAGCGCGGGAAGATTGCCGATGTGTCTTGTGTATTCGGTTGTGCCCATTGAATCGAATATGTTTGAAGGGGTATCGTTGCTAAAGGCTTCGGACCAGCCATATACGTAATGTTTTAGCCCTAGCGCAATGGCGTAATCGATTTCTGCTTGTGATGTTGTGCCGATAAAGCCGAATGCCCCGCCATTGGTGTGGTATGAATGTATATCCAGTAGAATATCTGCGTTATCAAGTTCGGCGCATAAATCTGTATCCAGATGATCTTCGTAAGATACGGGCTTGTCTTTGGGGTATAAGCAGCGATTCAGATTTCGCTCAACAAAACGGACGTGTTTATCATAGGCTTGCGGGTTTGCAATCGGAATAAAAGTCACACTGCCTTTATCTATTGTAATCTGGCCGCTTTCAATTTCGGTGATGATTTTCTCAATGGCCTGCGTGCCGCATTTTTCGTTGCCGTGTATTGCGCCGATAACTACAAGATGTGGGCCTTTGCGAGTTGATTGATAAACGTTTTTTTTGATGGGCATCAATCTATATCCTTGCTTTCATTGTTATTGTTATTGTTATTGTCTTCCTCATCTTTGTGTAAGGTGTCGTAATATACCTGTACAAGATATAGGCCGCTTGCTGGCGCGGTTGGGCCGCCAGCGGCACGGTCTTTGGCATCAAGGGCAACCTGCAAATCCAGCTTTGACCATTTTCCTTCGCCGACAAGACTGAGTGAGCCAACCATGTTGCGAACCTGATGGTGCAGGAATGAACGCGCTTGTGCATGCACAAGGATTTCTGTTCCACCCCAATTGTCGTACGGTTTTGCTTCAATCCATAGTTTATCCAATGTCTTTTCCGGTGATTGTGCCTGACATTGTGTGTCGCGGAAGGTGCTGAAATCGTGGAAACCGGTTAGGATCTGCGCAGCATCGTTCATGGCATCTGTGTTTAATGGTCTGCGGATGTGCCAGACTAGTTCCTTTTCCAGTGCGACACCGGCTGCGCGGTTAATGATACGGTATGTATATAGTTTGTCAGTAGCGCTGTGTCTTGCATGGAAGCTCTCGTCGACTTCTTCGGCGTGAATAATGCGGATCGGTTCGTATCGCAAATGGGCGTTTAGCGCTTTTGCAAGCTCGAAGCCGTTTATGGAGCGTTCGCCGTAATCAAGATCAAAATGGGCGGTTTGACCTTTTGCGTGGACACCTGCATCGGTTCTTCCAGCGGCGTGAATGGTGATTTCTTGCTGGCAAAAGTTGAAAATCGCCTTTTCAATGGATTCCTGTACTGTATCAATGTCTTCTTTTTGACGTTGCCAGCCGCAGTACTGAGTGCCTAAATATTCAATTATAATTTTCCAACGCATAGATTTATTCGATTTTTCTTTTCATAACACTGCAATAACAGCCCTAAATGTAAGAATTATAACAATTATGGGTATTTAGGGGATTGCATTGCCATAAGTTGTTTTGTTATCCTTGTTTATCTTACGAATCGCAATCAAGGTTCGCCATAATTATGCAGTTTCTAAAAAAGTTTTTCGTTAAACAAGACAGAGTTGAGAGTACAGATGTAGACCCATTCGGTGAAGATACCGAAAAAGTGGGTTCGATCAAGGATTCTTTCTTTTATTATATTACGCCGGGGATGATAGGTATCGTTATCGGTGTGAGTATTATTGTCTTTATGAATATTTCAAATCTTAAAGCGAACTTTGATACCAACCGTGCGTTGAATGGTACGATTATTGGTATGATGTGTTTTGCGATGGTTAAGGCGTTTTACGGTAATTATAAGTTGCTGAAGACGGCTCGTTTTATGCTTGAAGTTGATAAGGTTGCTGATAAGGATATGGTCAGCGATGCTGAGGTTGATGTTCTTATGCACGATCTTGAGACTCGTGGCGAGCTTTTGAATATCAA
>JAUILO010000162.1 GCA_030432775.1 Alphaproteobacteria bacterium | reverse complement strand
GATATCATCACTTTGCAGCGTTCCTGCGGGAAGTTTATCAATATGTGTGCGCACAGCTGTTTTTAGGCCGGAGAAAGAAAAATCGCAATTTGGTCGTCCTTTTAACGGACGGGGCAGCGGGAATCTCTTGATCGCATTTTTGCCATCCTTACAGTGCGCCGCTATTTTTTCAAGCTCCGGTCCACCCGGATAAGGCAGTCCCATCAGTTTTGCAGATTTATCAAAACATTCACCCAGCGCGTCATCAATGGTTTTGCCAACCAGCTTATATTGGCCAACCCCTTCAACGACTAAAATCTGTGTGTGTCCGCCAGAGGCTAGTAATAGCAGGTATGGGAATTCGAGTTTGTTGGTTAGGCGCGGGGTAAGGGCGTGGCCTTCAAGGTGGTTAATACCGATAAAGGGAAGTTTATTTGCGGCGGCAATGGCTTTGGCCATCATCATGCCGATCATTACCCCGCCAATAAGCCCCGGGCCAGAGGTGGCGGCAACGCCGTCCAGATCATTAAAGCCAAGACCGGATTCATCAAGTGCGCCTTGAACCAGCCTGTGTAGATGGTCAAGATGTGCGCGGGCTGCTATTTCAGGAACAACGCCGCCAAATATTCTGTGTTCATCAAGCTGGCTTAATACCAGATTGCTTAGAATTTGGCCGTCACTATCAATGATAGAGGCTGCTGTTTCGTCGCAGGATGTTTCGATACCAAGGATTTTCATGACGGCACTATAGGGCGATTATACTCAGAATGGAAGAGTGGAATCTGTGAGTGGAATACAGGGATGTCAATAAAGTATATGAACATTACAATTGTGCGTTTACTTTCAAAAAAGAACATCGTAGTTTGTGTAAACAAAAATCGAAGACACCAATGAATAGTAAATTTGAAAAAGAAGCCGAAGATGATTTGATCAACGCGCGGAATGGGCGTGACACAAGCTTTTTTGATTTAACGTCTATTGATGTTCTGACCGATGATGATCTCCAGCTTATTTTTGATGTCGCAAGACGCTTCCGCCATTTTAAGACGTGGAAGTTTGGTTTTAATCGTGGCTGTTCGATGATCAATATGTTTTTCGAAGGATCAACCCGTACGATGGCGAGTTTTGATTTATCGGGTAAACAGCTTTCTATGGATACAAGTAATATAAGCAAAGGGAATAGCTCGGCCGGTAAGGGCGAGAGCTTCCTTGATACGGCGGAAACGCTGGACGCGTATAATCCTAAAATTCTGGTTGTTCGTTGTAGCGAGGCAGGCGTGCCGGAGATGTTATCAAAACATGTGCGCGCAAGCATAATCAACGCCGGTGATGGCTGGCACGAACACCCGACACAGGCATTGCTGGATGCACTGACTATGCTGGATTATTTTGAAACAACAGATCTATCGGGCAAAACAGTTACAATTGTGGGTGATATTGTTCATTCGCGAGTGTTTGGATCATTAGTGCGTATATTGAAAATGTTAAGGGCCGATATTCGTGTGGCTGCGCCAGAGACCTTCTTGCCTGCTTATGTCGAGAATTTCGGTTTAAAGACATATTATGATGTTGAAGAGGCAATATCGGGGGCTCATGTCGTTTATGCGTTACGGGTGCAAGAAGAGCGCGGTTCTAATGGCTTTATTCCAAGCCTTCGTGAATATTCAAAAATGTTCGGCGTGAGCCGTAAGCGCCTTGATCAGGCGGATAAGGATGCGATTTTGATGCACCCGGGGCCTGTGCGCCGTGATGTTGATGTTCACTCGGCTCTTGTGGCGCTGGATAACCAATCCAGAATTCTTCAGCAAGTTGAAAACGGTATGTGTATTCGTAAGGCGCTTTTATGGCTTCTGGCTAGCCGCCTTGATGACAAAGTGAAGGAGGTGCGTCCGGGATGAGTACGCTTCTTATTCAAAATGGTCATGTGATTGATCCGGCAAATGACATTGATGCGCCAAATGATATTTTGGTTCGTGATGGCAAGATTGTCCAGATTGGCAAGGGATTATCGGTTGATGCTGATGATGTTATTGATGCGGCTGGGCTTGTTGTATGTCCGGGCTTGATTGATATTCAGGTTCATGTGCGCGAACCGGGGCGCGAAGATAAAGAGACAATTGAGACCGCTTCTATGGCTGCGCTTGCGGGAGGCGTGACGTCGATTGTGGCGATGCCGAATTCTGCGCCTGCCGCAGATAACCAGACTGTAATCGAATTTGTAATCAAGCGCGCCCGTGAAGTTAATTTGGTGAATGTATACCCGACAGGCGCAATTACCAGCGGCCAGAAGGGCGATAGCCTTGCCGAGATTAATGAAATGAAGCGTTCTGGCGCGATTGCGATTACCGATGATGGCGTTGATGTTCAGAATGAAGTTGTTCTGCGCCGCGCGATGGAATATGCCAAAACCTGTGACATATTGCTGATGAGCCATTGTGAGGTTGATAATTTAACCGATTCAGGTGTGATGCATGAAGGCTGGGTTTCAACACAGCTTGGCCTTCCGGGAACGCCTGCTGTATCCGAAGACCTTGCCGTACAGAAGAATATTATGCTGGCGCAGATGACCGGAGCACGTCTGCATTTGCTTCATAACTCGACCAAAGGGGCTGTTAGCGCGATTAAGGCTGCGAAGGCAGCAGGCGCGAATAATATTACAGCCGAGGTCTCTGTTCAACATTTTGCTCTTACGGATGAAGAGTGTTTTGGATATAACACGAATGCGAAAATGTATCCGCCGCTGCGCTCTCGGGATCATGTAGATGCAATTGTCGAAGCGATAAAAGATGACGTGATTGATGCGTTTACAACCGATCATGCTCCGCATATCGAACCGGATAAACTGGAGCCGTTTAAGCATGCTGCGTTTGGGTCAATCGGTCTTGAAACAAGTTTTGCCGTGATGAATAGTTACCTTGTTAAGGCCGGACATATTTCCCTGAGTAAGGGGATTTCAAAAATGACCAATGGCCCTGCAGCCGTTGCGCGCCTTGATAAGGGTAGTCTGTCTGTGGGTGCAGATGCGGATATTACAATTTTTGATCCAGATGAAAACTGGACAGTGGATGCCAAACAGAGTTTTTCAAAAGGTAAGAATTGTGTCTTTGATGGTAAAGAGCTGACCGGTAAGGTTCATTATACAATTGTTGATGGTCATGTGCGCTTTAAACAAGGTGATATCATCAGGTAGTGTCGCTGAAATCAGCAGTTGTTTATCTTGGAGAATAGGTATTGGCAGATTTTAGCTGGATATTTGAAACTTCGACTTTTTTTCTCATCATTATTGGTTTCTTTGTGGGTATTATGTCTGTCACGATTGGTGGTGGAATGTTTTTCTCTGCGCCGTTTATTCAGTGGCTTTTTCCGGGGGTTACATTCGGCGCGGTGGTTGGGAATATAAAATGTGGTTCGTTTTTCCGCAGTATGGCTTCGACCATTTCCACGCATCAGCATATTCAATACAAAGAAAATTTTAAAATAGCGGCGGTGGCATTGTGCGGCACTTTGATCGGCGTGACACTTATTTATGATCTTGATCAAAAATGGTTGTTTCCGGCGATTATTGTGGCGGTAATTCTGGCTTTTACCGCGCCGAAGATTGCTTCGCGCGTGAATAAGAAAAGCTTTCACATCGCCACATTTTTAACGGGTATATATTCAGGTTTTATCGGCGCGGGAACCGGAATAGTGATGATTGCGATTTTGCGTCTGCGATACCCTGATGATACCGATATTGCGTTTGTGAAGATGCAGGCGCGTTTTATAGAGTGGTTTATCGCGACCACAGCGGTTGTTGCGCATTTTTATCACGGCAATCTTGTGGCCTCAATTGCGTTGCCTTGGGCGACAGGAAGTGTATTGGGCGGTTTTGCCGGTGGCGCGATCCTTAAAAGGCTGGGCAGTTTACCCGGATATATCCAGAAATATGTACTCTACACAGCCTTTATCTTTGCCTTGCTGGTAGCAGGATACAAGTTCTTTACATCTTAATGTTTAATACCCCTGTTTTTAGCAGAAAAATCGACATTATCACTATTATACGGGTTGACACTAACTTGGGATATCTATAGTTTTTGTTTTGTATTTTCCAAGGTAACTTCTGGCGCTATTCAGTCTAGCTGCTTGAGAGAGTTACCGCTTCCGTAAGGATGCGTGAAATACAAAGGTAATAGACAATATTGCGGTAATAGAGAGTTGGGTCGTTAAGGCATGCAAATTGCCAGCGACCAAAAGTTTATCATGTTTGTGTCTCCTATCCCTGGTTCCTACCAGCCAGGTACCCCACACACACAATGTGACACATCATGATAATTTGGATCGGAAGATATTCTGATCCATCCCACACACAAGAGCCTCCCGTCTTTTATTAGGCGGGAGGTTTTTTGTTATCTGGATGAAAAGTCCGGCAATATCGGATAATACACTCAAAAAAAACCGCGCTGGTCATGGCGCGGTTCTTGTATATTGAATTGTGCGTTTATAGCCGTGTTACATTTTGAACTGGCCAGGCTTACATCTGTCGCAATTTTTCTCATGCTCCGGCACATTTTCTCTGGTGTCAAATTCCATGAGATGAATGGCGATTTTCTGGTCTTCGTCATAATAGGTTGGGTGAATGACAAAGCCAACATCTTCGGCACAAGTTTTGAATGTCTGCTCGGATGGCAGGTAGGAGTTAATTGTACTGTTGCGGAATGTATCGCTTAGGCTAAATTCTTTGCCGCCAATTGTGACTT
>JAUILO010000161.1 GCA_030432775.1 Alphaproteobacteria bacterium | reverse complement strand
AGCATCGAGGCTGATGGCGAGATCATCATGGAAAATGGCCGGTTTGTTGATCCGGATCTTGCTGTGCTGAATGAAGGCTGGGCTGCTGTTCCGGTATCAGAGCGCCCGGAATACTGGAAAGACTTCACCGGTTATGACGGCACAACAGGCAAGCCTGGCTTCGGCACCCCGCAACCTTAACCCCATAAGTTTAACGCCATCTCATTTACCCCAATGCACATCAAGCGGTGGAAGCACAGCGGGGTCTGTCATTGTATAGCAATGTACGTCCCCGATCACACCATCGTAAAACCGCCTATGCGCATTAACTTGCGTTTGCGTGAAATCAAAACCCAACTTCTCGATCACATTACAGCTTTTATCGTTACCGTCATAATATTCAATATGCATTTTCGAGGCTTTGAATACCTCAAAACCATAACGGATCGTGGCATTGGTGGCTTCGGTTGCATATCCCTTACCTAGAAAATCACGGCTCACCCAATATCCGGTTGAGTATTCATCCTTTGTACCCTCTTGCAGCAACAAACCTGTGGCAACAACAAATGCAGCTGTTTGCTTACAAAAACCAAGAAGCGGCAAGCTACCTTCGCGGGCTTGCTGCTGCGTTAACGTGATATAGTCCTGCGTTGCCTTTAATGTGTTCTGGCCATCTGCGGCCCAACTCATCCACATTTGCAAATCATCCCACACTTCATTCATCGCGTCATTAAGTGCGATAGCATCACCCTTTTCGGGCGGTCTAAGTATCAATCGATCCGTATAGATCATCATTTTTCCCATTCAATTTTCAATCAACCTGCAACATTGTGCCATAAAAGCGCCACAACTTCACCATGGGAATACCTTATCCCGAGCCTATTTCTGCCATAGCGCCGCGCTGTAATAGAGACTCTCAAGGAAGAAATTTTAAACAACATCAACTTTAACTTACTATATGGGGCCATGGCATGAACGCGTCTAAAACCAAGAATACATTTGTACTATTCATCTCAATATTCTGCATCTCTTTTAACAAAGCCAACGCATCGGAAATCACCAGTCCACTGCAATTTTACAACGAGCAAACACAAACATATGATTACGCGCCAGGCATTGCTTCTGATATTCATATCAGTATCGAAGGCACAATCGGCAGAACAAACGTTACACAATACTTCATGAATAACACCGATAGCTGGCAAGAAGGCATTTATCGCTATCCCCTGCCCGATAATGCTGCGGTAGACAGCCTGACAATGATGATCGGCGAAAAACGTATCATCGGCTTTGTTCACGAAAAAGAAGAAGCGATTAAAATCTATAACGCAGCAAAAAAAGAAGGCAAAGCAGCAGGACTTGTTGAACAACACAGACCCAATATATTCAAAAACTCTGTTGCTAATATCCCGCCACAAACAATCATAGCGATTGAAATACAATATCAATATCCGGTTGATCTGGATGACTATGTTTTTTCAATGCGCATGCCAATGGCTATCACACCGCGCTTTGATATCATGCCGCTTGAGGACCTCATGACGTTAACCAGCGCAAATAATCAGGAATGGACCAAACCCGTGCTTGACCGCATCGCGCTGACCGATTTCGAAGGTGGATACAACCCTGTTGCGCTAAGCATTGATATTAATCCGGGATTTGAAATCGACAACATCAAAAGCCGATCGCACAAAATAAACATAAACGAAGAAGATGGTATTTACAGCATCAAAACCGAGCAAAAAATTCTTCCGGGTGAGCAGGACTTTACGCTGAGTTGGGAGCCTGTCATGAAGAATGAATCTATCATATCTTCGCATCAAGAAGAGCTTGATGGCGATATATACACACATCTTCTGATCATGCCGCCAAAGGACATTAAGATGCTGAAAAATTTACCACAACCCCAGCGTCAAGTGACCTATATTCTAGACACATCAGGTTCTATGGATGGCCCGTCAATCAAACAAGCGCGCAAAGCTTTAATCACTGCCTTGCAGGATTTAAACGAAGATGATTTCTTCAACATTATCGAGTTTAACAGCACACACCGCAAATTATTCAACCAGCCACAACAAGCTATTGCGCAGAATATTCAAAAGGCAATCCAGCGTGTCGGCGAACTTGAAGCAGATGGCGGTACTGTTATGATCCCCGCCATTGAGGAAGCTTTTGCAGAAGATATTATCCCGTCACATTTACGCCAGATAGTTTTCATTACCGACGGCGCCATTGGTTATGAAAGTGAGATGACAAAGCTGATTAAAAACAAAGCCGGAGATGCACGATTTTTTGCTATCGGAATTGGTGCGGCACCGAATGCGCATTTGATGAACTCCATCGCAAGTGCCGGGCGTGGCACATCAAGCTTTATAGGTGATATCCGCGATATCGAAGAACAGTTATCCTCTCTATTCACTAAAATGAAGACTCCAGCCCTTACAGATCTTGAGCTAATCATGCCAGATGGTATTCACGCCGAAGTGATCCCATCTAAACTACCGGACCTTATGGCAGGTGAGCCGGTTTCAATTGCCATCAAAAGCGATAAAGAGCTCGGCCGTATTGATCTGCAAGGTCAACGCGGCGGAAAGGACTGGCATATGAATAAGAAGATCAAAGATCATCACAACGCCAAAGGCATTAGCAAACTTTATGCCCGCCGCAAAATTCAGGACATCCAGCTTAACGCCGAAGCGGACCAATTCGACCAGACAAAACAGGCTATTATCGACCTTGGTATCAAACACCAAATCATGAGCCAATATACAAGTTTTGTTGCTGTTGACGAAGATATCATCCGCCCGGAAAATGCGAAACTAAACACCAAAACTTACGACCCGTCATTGCCCAATGCCTGGCAAGAAGGCCGAACAGAAGCACGTGATGCATCAAGACTATATCAGGAATTGCTGCACAAAAATTCTGCTGACGAGAACAATATCAAACACGATATTAACCTGCCACAGACAGCCACAGGATATGAGCTTATGTTACTGCTGGGAATGTTGATGATGGCTATATCAACCGCAGCATTTATTTTAAGACGTTACCTTCTATCTCTTGTTGGAAAACATTATGCGTAAATTATTCTCCATCCTATCTCTTATCATAATCACCGGTCTTATGGCCGGTGGTTTGATTATGTTCGCCCATGCCATGATCATTCCCGCCAAAGCTTTTTTATCACCGTATCTGTTAAACCATGCATGGGAAGAAAAGATGAATGGCGCGACTGATCCCAAACCATGGCCCTGGATGGACAGTACCCCTGTTGCTAAAATACATTTCAAAAAACAGGATAAATCCTATGTCATCATGAAAGGCGTTTCCGGATCTGTTCTGGCATTTTCACCGGGCTGGCACGAACAAACAGCCCTGCCGGCTAGCAATGGCATTACGGTTTTATCAGCGCATCGTGATACGCATTTCAGCCTGCTTCGTGATTTAATTCAGGGTGATGAAATTGAGCTGCAAACAGGTAGCGGGACTTGGAGTACGTATCAGGTTGATTATCATTTTGTAACGGATGAATCACGTCTTGGCATCAACGAAGCTATCGATCAATCCGTGTTATATCTTACGACCTGTTACCCGTTCGATAATATCGGTGCACGCAGTGATCAGCGCTATGTTGTTGTGGCGCGTAAAGTATAAATATACTTATCTCAATGGCGCATATAAAAATACCCGCTACGTCTTGGTAACGGGTATTTTTAAAATCTGTTTTGCTACAGCAATTAATCTGCTTTTGGCTTTAATGTCGGGAAACAAATGACATCGCGAATGTTGGTTGAACCGGTCAGGATCATAACCAGACGATCAATCCCCATGCCCCAGCCACCCGTTGGCGGCAAACCGTATTCCAAAGATGTCACGTAATCTTCATCAAGCATTTGCGCTTCTTCATCACCCGCATCGCGCTCTGCCACCTGTGCTTCGAAACGCTCTTGCTGTACTACCGGATCGTTCAACTCGGAAAACGCATTGGAAATTTCCCAGCCATTAACAAAGCTTTCAAAACGCTCAACCAGACGCGGGTTGTTGCGGTTTGTTTTTGCAAGCGGTGAAATGTCCATCGGGTGATCCAGAACATGTGTTGGCTGGATCAATTTATGTTCAACCTTCTCGCCGAAGACTTCTTCGACAATTTTTCCCCATGACGCACCATCATCAATATGAACACCTAAATCCTTAGCTGCAGCTTTTGCTGCATCAGCATCTTTAAATATCATGAAATCAACGCCGGTTTCTTCAGTTACAAGATCAACCATGCTGGCACGTTTCCATGGGCCGCTGAAATCAATTTCGTATTCGCCATATGGCACAGTCGTTGAGCCATGAAGTTCCATTGCAATGAACTGTACAAGACTTTCAACCAAATCCATCATATCGTTATAATCTTTATACAGATGATATCCTTCAATCGTTGTAAATTCCGGATTATGCTTTGGCGATATTCCTTCATTTCTAAACAACCGTCCTATTTCATAGACACCTTCGGCAAAACCACCAACCAGCAATCTTTTTAAATATAGCTCCGGTGCAACACGCAGGTAAAACTCACTATCCAGCGCATTATGATGTGTCGTGAATGGCTTGGCTGATGCTCCTCCCATAATTGGTTGCAATATTGGTGTTTCAACTTCCAATGCGCCCATATCATCCATGTAACGGCGAATAAGCGAAATCACTTTCGAACGGGCGCGTAATGTATCGCGGCTTTCCTCGTTCATGATAAGATCCAGATAGCGCTGGCGGTAGCGTGTCTCAACATCACTCAAGCC
>JAUILO010000008.1 GCA_030432775.1 Alphaproteobacteria bacterium | reverse complement strand
AGGCTGGCCCAGTGAGCATATTCCCACGCGCCGACAGGCATCCCTGAAGCGCTTTGCGCAGTTGCTGGACGCACGCGGATGAGTGAGCCGGCGTTCGATCTTCACCGGTTTGGCGAGTGGCTGCACACGACAACCGGACGCGACGCCGAATTCACTGTTGCACCGCTACGCGGTGGCGGCTCCTGCGAAATGTTTGTACTTACCCAGGGCGATGAGCGTTTTGTGATCCGGCGTGCGCCCGTGGTGGCGGTGTCGGATACCGCGCACAATGTCACCCGCGGCAAACACACCATCAATTGCGCTCATCTGTGTGCGTTCGTTAATTGCAATCGTGCCGTATTTTGTGGGTTTTAATTCGGGTTGCCCAAACAGTCCCGGCAAATCTTCCGGTTCAAAACCCAGCGCCTTAATCACAAGATCAGCATCCATATCATAATCAGACCCGTCAATGGCAACCGGTGCGGCACGGCCAGACGCATCAAGCGCTCCAAGATGCATTTTCTGCGCCCGCATCATTTGCGCCACGCCATTATCATCGCCACTAATTGCTAGCGGTACGGATAGCCATTCAAACGCTACACCTTCTTCTTCGGCATTAGTAACCTCGCGCGCCGAACCTGGCATATTTTCACGGTCACGGCGGTATAAACATTTAACAGATTTTGCATTCTGACGTATAGCTGTACGCACACAGTCCATCGCGGTATCACCACCGCCAATCACAACTACATTCTTGCCTTCTGCGTTCAAAGCGCCGCTTTCATATTCGGTAACGCTATCACCCAAACCCGTTTTATTCGCAGCAATTAAATAAGATAGCGCCGGCACAACACCGGTTAAATCACCGCCTTGTATATCCAAATCTCTGGCTTTATAAACACCCGTTGCAATTAAAACCGCATCATGACCGGCGCGCAATTCATCGAAATTCTTGTTCACACCAATATCAACATTGCATTCAAACTCTACGCCCTGCGCCCGCAATTGTTCTTCGCGGCGCGCCATCACATATTTTTCAAGCTTAAAACTAGGAATGCCATAAACCATTAGTCCGCCGATGCGGTCATAACGGTCATATACTGTAACCTGATAACCCTGCGCCCGCAGCATTTCTGCAGCGGCAAGTCCGGCTGGTCCCGCACCGATAATACCAACACTTTGTTCAAGTTCGGCGTCGGGCATGCGCGGCTTGACCCAGCCCTCATCAAAGGCTTTTTCCGTGATATATTTTTCAACCGCGCCAATTGTAACCGTGCCCATGCCGGCTTGCTCAATCACACAATTGCCTTCGCATAAACGATCTTGCGGGCAAATACGTCCGCATATTTCCGGAAATGTATTGGTACGAGAAGCCATCTCATATGCTTCTTCCAGCCTGTCTTCTGCGGTTAAACGCAGCCAGTCCGGTATATTGTTGTGTAGCGGACAATGCACCTGACAAAATGGAACACCACATTGCGCGCACCGGCTGGCCTGTGAAGACACACGCTTTAAATCAAACTCTGTATAAATTTCATCAAAATCCTTCCGCCGTTCTTTCGCAGAACGCTTATCCGGCATCTGGCGTGCCGTCGTCACGAAATTCATCATCTTGTTGATCATCCGAAGAACCCCATATAATGCGCAAGAGCCGCCGAGATATTACGCGATATCATCTGATATCTTCTCAATGGTTTTACGATATCATTATGAATACCGTGATAACCCTTCAAATCATTTTGCTCTTGGTAATCAGATTCCTCGCCAAAATCATAATCTTTCTTGCTTGGCGTATTCGTCGGGAAGATAGAGTTCAAAATATGCGTGGCTTGATCAATATCCATACGCAGCACAACCGATATCAGTTGATCTCGGCTGACCCCATGGCGGCCACTATAACGCGGAATATCCATCGCCAGCAAAAACGAATGACGCATAAGCGCGATACGCATCGCATGCAGGCATGCGATACTATCGGCATGTTCGTTGTTCTTTTCACGCACACGCGAAAGCAATGTGTAATCCCACGCGAGCTTGCGGAAAATACTCATCATGCCGTCATGAAAGCCGTGCTCTTCCAAATGCGTTGCCAACGCAGCGAGTTTATTAGATTTTTTCTGATCCGGATTTTCCTGCGCCATTGCAATCCAGAATGTCGGATCAAGTATACTGATATAGGCCTTCATGATTTGTGGATCCGATAGGGAAAAGCCACGATCAACCAAAGACATTATTTCCTGAAAACGTGAAGAAGATTTACCAAGATCACTGGCAAAATCAGAATGTTCACGGAAAGCACGCCCAATACCAGAAATCGTATTGGCACATAAGCCAAACTGACCCAAAATCGCGTTATGTGGAATGGCTCTGAACTGCCGGATATCCGGACGTTCAACCACACCATCGACCTCGCCCGTTCTTTTCACGGCGCGACTGCCTGATGGATGCATCAAATTCGTCGAAAAAGCGCCCAGCAATTCGGCATAATGAGGATCGGAAATCAACGAGTGTTGAAATGCTGTTGCCACCGTGAAAAATTCGGTAACCTCACTGCGATATGGTTCTTCGTAATAGGGATCTTGCATTGGCTGAGTGAAATCCTGCAAGAAATATTCAAAAACGCGTGTGACAATAGCCAGCGTAATCTCACCATTCGCAAACGGTAAAAAACCGTCGCCGCCCTGATAGCTGCTCTCTTGTGTAAAACCAACATTATTCTTGGCCAGCTTATGCATGAAGTATGGCGAGCATATATAACGCAAACGATGACCAAAGCCATCCGGATGACCGCCACGACCAAAAGACTCACCATGAGTATCAAAAAACAGCAAGCTCATATCTGTCATGCCATTATCCCTGAATAACGAGACCAGCCGTTCTTTCAACCGTTCGATCGAGCCGCCTGCGGCTGGTTGTCCGATATAACGTCCGGCATCTGAATATCCGGTTTGTATACAAAGCTTACGGCGCACTTTCAGATATTCACTGAAATGCTGGTTTTTAAGCAAAACATCAATATAGCGTGAACAGTTCTGGAGCGCGCGGCCGGTCTCGATAAGCGGACAAATATCAATATGCTTTTCAACACCGAACATTTTCGCGTAATACAGCGCTGTTAAAATCGTAAATGCACTTTCGGTTTCTGCGATCAAAAAACGGATCGGGCTTTCACTATCTATATGCTCCAAGATCTGCTGAATAAGCATAAATTCATATCGCGCTGTCATATCTTCATCAGCAATATCGCCGAAATGAATATTCATCGGGTCACATTTATCCATCAACTCAGTAATGCTTTCAATATAACCACGGCGACTTGATGTGTGATCCGGATGCGTCGCAAGGCGAATATCGTTACTAATCGCGTTATGTAACTGGTTCGAATTAATACGAAAATGTACCTGTGCGCGGCTTAAACCAAAATTATGCAGCTGCGCCAAAAATACAAGCAATTCAATCTGCAGCTCTTTATCCGAACATGCGTGTAAACATTTTTGGACAGCCTCGATAAGGGGAGCACTTGTTAAAAGTCTTTTATCCGTACTTGCAATCAACGCGCGCGAGCCTTCTTGCAAGATTTTCAAGCCCTCGTCACCTTCCTGATCATAGCTAGCGAAAAACTTGTGATGCTCACGCATGGATTCCAGCGTTTGTTTGACCTGCTGCGCAGCGCCGCCCAGATCTGTCACATCATCCGGATAGGTCGCGAGCAATTTTGCCAATTTTACATCATAGGCCTTAAGTTGATGCACCTGAAGCTCTATACGTTTTTCAAGTGTCGTCGCCCATTGAATATCCTTGCGTCCGTCAATATCAAAACCGACCCATGTTGCAACCGAGCAAAGGCTCGGGCGCAGCAACAGCCACTGATCTGGATAAAGGTCCGAAGCAACAGAAAATAAAACGGCAAACATCTTTTCAAACGCATCATGCAGATTTGAAATAGCTTCAAGGGAGAAATGGGTTTCTTCATGAATATTAGGCGCTTTATAACGAACATGCGCGGCCTTTTCCAAGTCTTCGAAACTCTGGCTATTTTCCGCACCGGCAAGACCCGCAGCATAGCTGGACAGGGACCTTGATAAATCCCGTGACATTGAAAATGTGGGATGCGCGGTGAAAACAAAGCCGTAAAACAGGTGACTAACCCGCTTTTGAAATTCTTCAAAAGACACCGCCTGAATATCGCCAGCCCCTTTGCCAGATTTTTTCTCGCCCAGTTCAACCACACCATCTGCGCCGGAGGGCAACGCCAGTTTTCTGAATACAGTTTCAAGCTGCATCAGATTTTCAGCTTCGTTACATGTACCGAAATAGTTTTTCATTCTCTGCGCGCGAACCGATAAGCCATCAAGCGAAAGCTTGCTGATTGATTTTTCAAGGTCACCCAACGTAATTTCATCCTTATCCAACATCCGGCTAATATCAAGAGACAACCTAAGTACAGGACTTATGAACGGGTCATTGTGATTGTCGCCCTCGTAATCGCGGTAACGAGCGCGTAACGTCTGCGTGAATTGTTCGTGATCAATATCCGAACAATTATTCACAATAGTCGTGTTAGAATTTGGCATGCTCATCCCCGTAATATAATGATTATTGGTGCGCCGCACCAGTTATAATTGATTCATGGCAGATGATAGTGCCCCCTGCATCTTACCGTTTTCTTTCGTGCAATATACAACATGTCAGGAAATAACAAACCGAATATTATTTAAGTCAGGGTCTGCCTGGCTATAAAAGCTGCCGAGAATTACCGGAAAGACCCTACAATATCTTGCCTAATTCACAGTCTTGCCGTATAAACGAAACCATTCGCACAGACATAATACAGATAAGATTAATTGCAGGAAGGCATAGTAAAACCATGACCAAAAAGCCGGCTCAAGATACAAACATCAAATTCTCGGTTCCCAACCAGCCGATTGTACCGACTATGCAAGCGCCTCAGTCCCAGAAAATCACAATTGAACAAGCCATGAAAATTGCCGAACACCATCAGCAAAAGGGCAATTTGCAACAAGCCGAACAAGTCATCCGCGATATTCTACAAGCTGCACCGAATTTCGCGCCTGCTATCCACCTACTCGGCGTTGTAGCCTATAACGCCGGTAAAGAAGATATCGCAATAGACCTGATTAAACAGGCCATATCCATTAATGATAAAATGCCGCTATTCCACGCCAATATTGCCGAAATGTATCGCCGTGCTGATCGCTTCGATGAAGCCGTAGAGGCCGGAGAAAAAGCCATCAATCTTGATCCGGAAATGTTATTTGCACAAAGCAATCTGGGTATCGCATATTTTGACCTCAAAGAATACGATAAAGCCGAGCAACATCAAAAAATCGCACTGGCACTAAACCCTAATTTTGCGCCATCGCTCAACAATATGGGCAGCATCTTGCGTAACAAAAACTTCGATTATAAAGGTGCAGCGGAATATTTCCGCAAGGCGCTTGCCGTTGATCCAACGCATATTGATTCGCAAAACAACCTTGGTGAAGTTCTTACAAGATTAGAAGACCCCGATAGTGCACTGATAGTGCTGAACAAGCTTTTAAAACAAGACCCGCGCAACGAAAGCGCATGGTGTAACCGCGGCACGGCTTTTCTTGCGCTTGGTAATGGCGAGGAAGCGAAAAACTCATACATACAAGCGATCAGTATCAACAACGAATCTATCGCCGCTTATGCCGGATTAATCATGGTCGCGCTTGAGTTCAAGCAAAACGAGCTTGGCGAAGAATGTGCCGAAAAATTACTGGCTATCGCACCGGAAGAAGCCGATGCACACGGCCTATATGCCGCATTGTTATTCTCGCAAGGCAAAACCGACGAAGCAGAAATAAAATTCCAGGACGCTCTGGCTATTGATCCGGATCATGTCGGCAGTAAAACAGGCATGGGCAACATTTTGATGGAGCGGGGCGACCTTAAAGGCGCAGAAGAAATGTTCACAAGCTGTGTCGGTAAAGAAGAAAATGCAATTTCATCCGCTATATATTCCTTGATACAAGTAAAGAAAATCAAAGAAGGTATGCCTGAAATCGAAGTAATGGAAAAAGAAGCCGAGAAGCTGAACGGCAAGTTAATTGATTCAAAAGCCATCTCACTCGGCTTTGCTCTTGGCAAAATGTATGATGATCTTGGTCAATACGACAAGGGCTTTCCTTATTACATCGATGCCTGCAAACTCAAACGCAAAAGCTTTGATTACAGCACCAAAAACAAAGAAGAACACACACAGGCTATTAAAGATACATTCACAAAAGAATACCTGCAAAAGAATGCTGGTCACGGCAACCCGACACAAACTCCAATTTTCGTTCTTGGCATGCCTCGTTCGGGCACAACGCTCACCGAACAAATTATCGCTAGCCATCCGAATGTATTCGGTGCGGGCGAGCTGAAACATTTGATCAACATGGCCAAAGAATACGCGCCCGATGATGAAGGCGAGTCTTTTGGTAAAAAATTCAAATCTATCGCACCGGAAGAATTCGAAAAAATCGGCACGAGCTATCTTAAAAACCTTATGGAACACAGTCCGGATTCAAATTATATAACCGACAAGATGCCCGGTAATTTCCATTATATCGGCATTATCAAGCTGGCCTTGCCCAATGCTAAAATTATTCATATCAAACGCCACCCGCTTGATAATTGTATTTCATGTTTCACGCGTTTATTCGCCACAGGTCAGGCCTTTTCTTATGATTTGGAAGAGGCGGGTCATTACTATCGTATTTATGATGGTTTAATGGATCATTGGCGCAATGTTCTAGATGAAGGTGATATGCACGAAGTTCAATATGAAGCTTTGGTCGACAATACCGAAGAAGAAGCCAGAAAGTTGATCGACTATTGTGGTCTGGAATGGGATGAATCCTGCCTCGAGTTTTATAAAAACAAACGCAGCATTCGCACAGCCAGTGTTACCCAAGTGCGCCAACCCATATATAAAAGCTCCAAACAGCGCTGGAAGAATTACGATCAGTTTATCGATCCGCTTAAAAGGGGCTTGGGCGACGTATTGAAGAAATACGAATAGATCCTCATTCCGTCCAATACACAAAACCGTACAATCAGACGTATAAACAGCCCATATCATAATTCTGTGCCTGCATGCACCACCTTGTGTGCCTAATAAGTCACACAAACTAAGGTCTAGATCGCGTAAGCCAGAAAGCCGCCTTGACGCTAATCAGCTTCACGGGCAGAATACTTGCGTTATAGAATCGCATATGAAATGTCACACATAACAAAATGAATTTTACTTTGATGAGGTCATAATACCCAGGACAGCTCCTCATCAAAATGAACAACCTAATTCTAATCAATCAAAATCACATAAAAGGAAGTACATCTATGTCATCACAATCCAGTTTGTTTAAGACCAAACTTTTCGGCACATCGGCTCTTGTCGCTGCGGCGTTTTTAACTATTCCAGCAGCACCGGCTTTCGCAGCAGGTAGCAACGTAGTTATTACGACAACCGGCGCAACTTCACAGGTGCTTGATAACGCTGATACCCTGACAGTAAACAAAGGTGCATCGATTGTTGATGATCCTGCTGTTGATGTAGATGCCGTAGATGCAGTTTCCATTACCAATAAAGGTACAATCTCTGCGACCACAGACCAAGCGATCCAAATCATTAACGCCGGTAGCTTAACAGGCGATTTAAACAACTCTGGTACAATCAAAACTAGCATCACAGACACAGGCGGTGTAACAACGACAACAATACTAATCGATGGATCTGACATTGATGGCGCGCTCATCAACTCAGGCACGATTTCAGGAACACTCGCCATAGAAAACACCGGCACAACAATTGCGGCATACCAACACAACATATTGATTGATAACGCCTCTACAATCGACAGCTTTACAAACACAGGTACAATCGCATCAACCGTTACTGCTGATGCAAGTGATGATGATGTATATATCGAAGCATACGCCGTTGAGATTTTGAATGGCTCTTCAATCACAGGCGCATTCACCAGGCGCATTCACCAATAATGGTACAATCAAGGCAACAGCGACAGCCGACAGCACAGACCAAACAGCGAGTGCCGAGGCCTATGCCATTCTTATAAACTCATCAACAATTGGTGGCTTGCTAACCAACACAGGTACAATCAAGGCAACAGCGGCAGGTATTTCCGCAAGTGCAACAGGTACTGATGGTTCTGACGGATATGCCGAAGCTTACGGTATTTATGCCACGAACGGTTCAACACTTGACGGTATTTTGAATACAAGCACCGGCACAATCACAGCCACAGCCACAGCAGAAGGACAAACCGAATACGTCTCAGCAACGGCCATTGCTATTGAAATTAACAACACGGCTATAACCAACGCTATTACCAATAATGGCACAATCACAGCCACAGCAACAGCAACCGGCGTTACAGATTCAACCGCCGAAGCCGAAGCTTATGCGATCTCTTTAGAAGGCGGTGCATCAGCAGCCAGCCTGGCCAATACCGGCACAATCACAGCCAAAGCAACGGTAAATGGCAGCACTTATGAAATAACTGCCGAAGCTTACGGTATATATCTCTCAGGTTCTGATATTACCGGAACATTATCAAACACCGGTACAATCAAAGCCACAGCCATAGCGAGTATCGATGCCAGCTCTAGCGCTACAGCCACTGCTTATGGCCTCCGGCTTACATCAACATCATCTATCAACGCTGTAACCAATGACGGTACAATCTCCGCCTCGGCCACAGGCAATGCGGATACAGATGAAGCTTATGGTTTTGCTTATGGTGTAGCTCTTAACGGAAGCTCGTCAATCGCCACGACATTTACAAATGATGGCACAATATCTGGTACAGCCACAGCCACTGCAGTTTCTGATACAGCCACTGCGAGAGCCTATGGTCTACAAATAAACGGTGCGTCTGACATTACAGGCGGGCTGACCAATAATGGCACAATCACAGCAACAGCCACTGCAAAATCAGGCGATGGAGAAACTGTATATGCAACTGCATATGGTATCTACGTAGAAGGTGCTGGCACAGATATTACTGGCGGCGTTACAAATACCGGTACAATTCAAGCCACGGCAACAGGTACAGGTTCCAGTGCTAATGCAATAGCATATGGTATTATCGTTTCAAATGTCGGCGCCAACATTACAGGCGGCATTGACAACTCGGGTACGATCATCGCAACAGCAAGTGGTGAAGATAGCCAAACTGCTTATGGTATCTACGTCGACACAGCAGAGATCACAGGCGGTATTACAAACACCGGCATTATCTCTGGTGCTGATGGTGCAATTTTTCTACAAGGCTTGCAAGGCGCAACACCAATCCAGATTGACGGTGGACGCATTATCGGTGATGTAACTGATAACGCAATCGCAAATGGCTTTTCCGATACAACAATCAATGCTGACTTCACTACAGAAGGTGATTGGACAGTATCTGACCTAACAGTAACCATGGGTAACACTTTAACAATTAGTCATGACAACGACATCACCATTGATGACATGTCTACAAGTGGCGGTACATTCAACTTCGGTATCGGTTCTGCGGCTGAATCATCAAGCTTGACTGTTGCCACTGGCAACCTTGATTTCACCGGCGCAACAATTACTGCTACTGTTACGGGTGCTGGTCTTGCTGATGGCGATGAAATCTTGATTGCTACAGGTGCAACAACAATTACTGCTGGCCCAGGCAACACACTCACCGACATTGATGATGACAGTTTCCTTTGGAGCTTCCAAATCGCTGACGGTACTGCAGCCACTGCAGCAACCAATGATACAGATCTGTTCTTGTTTGCAACACAGGAAAGCACAATCGCTGCGGCGGCAACAACAGGAACAAACGCCACAATCGGTGCGGTTCTTGATGGTCTAGCTGGTTCAGCAAACACGCAAGTTCAAACAGTGATCAGCAGCATCAACAACGCCTCTACACAGGCTGAAGTTGACGCAATCCTGTCACAAGTTGCACCGACAGTGAATGGTGGCGGCGTATTCAGCGCATTGACTTCATCAAACACATCACTTGGCCTGACCAGCACACGCCTTGCCTCTTTACGTCAAAGCGGCGGTACAGGTGTTGCAGCCGGTAGCGTTCCAACAGGTACGCGTTTCTGGGGTCAACTATTCGGTCAATCAGGTGAGCAAGATCTTCGTGACGGTATCGACGGTTTTGATACAAAAACTTACGGTTTGGCATTTGGTGTAGATTCAGAAAACATCCTTGATAAAGCAGTTATCGGTATATCATTGAGCTACGCGGACACAGATGTTGACGGTGACGGCTCAGCCAATGCCCAGACAGATGTCGATTCATACCAGTTCACACTTTACGGTGATTACGATCTGGGCCATGACACATTTGTAAACGGTATGGTTGCCTACTCTAGACATGATACTGAAACATCACGTCTGCCGGCAGCAGGTATCATTGCTAAAGGTGATTACGATGCAGACCAGTACACAATCCGCGCTGAACTTGGCCGTGATTACGACTACAAAGGCTTCGATCTTACTCCAAGTGTTCTAGCGCATTACACGCACTACAATCCGGAAGAATACACAGAAACCGGTGCTGGTGGCTTGAATGCGACAATCGATGGTGATTCATTGAACATCTTCGAACTAGGCCTTGGTATTGATGCATCATGGACATATAAAACAGATAATGGCGGTATGTTGAAACCTAAAGTAAATGCGGGTTACCGTTATGACTTTATCGGTGATGAATTTGCTATCAACTCTCAGCTTGCTGGCGGTGGTGCAACATTCAAATCCGAAGGTTTTGATCCGGCACAAAGCACATTCACTCTTGGTACTGGCGTAAAATACTACGACACAAACAACTGGGAATTCACAGCTGATTACGATTACGAGTTCAAGTCTGATTACGACTCACACTCTGCTCTTCTAAAAGCAGCTTACAAATTCTAGGACTAATCGGCTAAGGCTAGATATCTTTACAATAGATTTTAAATACACCCCTTCGCGGGGTGTATTTTTTTGTCTGCGCGATATGATAATGCGCATCGAAGAGTTCTAAGATCTCCAGAAAGAAGAACTAAACAACACGAGTACGGTCAAAAATTCCAGTCGACCTAATATCATACCCATATCAAGCAACCATTTCGCGCCATCAGGCAAAGACGCAAAATTACCGGACGGCCCGATAATATCACCAATGCCAGGCCCCACGTTCGCTGTCATAGTTGCGGCCGCACTAATCGCAGTTTGAATATCAAGACCATAAAAAGACAAGCCCAGCACCAATACAATATTTGAAATAACAAATACCAATAAAAATGTCATGATCGACCTTGCAACATCATCATGTAAAGTCTTGCAAGCATAGCGCGTTGAAAAAATGCCATGCGGATATATCAGACGTTTAATAGAAAGATTAACCGTACGAAATACAATTTCCATACGCATAATCTTCATGCCACCAGCCGTAGAACCCGTACAGCCCCCCATATAGGTCAGGAAGAAAAAGAATGCGACCGGAAAACTACCCCATAACAGATAATCAGTTGTCGCATAGCCCGTAGTTGTCATGATTGATACAATATTAAACGCAGCCATACGCACAGCATCAGTAAAACCATATAGGTCATTGCGCATCAGCCATAATGACATCACGGCAATAAATGCCACACATAGCAATGCATAGGTTCGAACCTGCGTGCTACGGATCAACTCTTTGGGGCGACCTTTAAATACTGCCTGCGCCAAAAGCACGAACGGCAAACCGCCTGCAAACATAAAAAATGTCGCTGCCCATTGTAGGGCTGGTCTTGTGAAAAAACCGAACGATGCGTCATGCGTTGAAAACCCGCCTGTTGATACAGTAGTTAATGCATGACAAAGCGCATCAAAATAGTCCATACCCAGCGCCAAATATGTCATGCCGCATAAAAACGTAATAATGGCATAGGCAGAAACAATCATGAAAACCACATTATATGTGCGCGGCGCGATTTTATCCGAACGCTCCGATGATTCAGTCTGGAACAATTGCATTCCACCAATTTTCAAAATCGGTAAAAACACAAAAGCCAAAGCAATAATCCCGATACCGCCAATCCACTGTGTTAATGCACGCCAGAATAAAATACCACGTGACACATGATCAAGATCAGTCAGCACAGTCGCGCCTGTTGTTGTAATACCGGACACAGCTTCAAAAAAAGCATCAGTAAAAGACAAATCAATATCGCCCGACATATAATAAGGCAGAGCTGCGAAGAAACTAAGCATCAACCAGACAAAGGTCGTTAAAAAGAATGTTTCCCGGCGTGTGATTTGATGGTTACTATCTTTATTGGCCAGATACAGCACACCGCCGACAAAAATACAGCTTACGCCCGACAGAATGAATGTCTGGACATCAGCGTCGTGGTCTTTTAGATCGATTACACTGGGCAAGATCATGAGTGCCCCAATGGCAACAAGCACCATACCAGAGACAAGTCCTATGATATGGAAGTTGAGCTTAGCCATAGCGCGTAACGATCCCCGCATCCTGGAAATTAATATCCTTTACGCCAGTCTGGCGTTTTTTACGCATATCCTGCACAGCGCGGTACCAAATATTGCTGTCACGATCATTACTCTCTAAAGAGGATGTGCCGATAGTGACAGAAGATTGATAGGTTTCGAGCAACTTGTTGCCACTTGCCGCCAGCGTAACAAGATCGGCGATAATCTCTTCTTTTTCCATCAAGGCTTCTTCAGCAAACATCACAGCAAATGTATCACCGCCAACACGGTATAAATGGCCTTTATTGTCAGGAATGATAGATTTAATCCGCTTCACCAATTCCCTTAACAAATCATCGCCCAAAGCCGTACCGTATTGATCATTCACTTCTTTCAAGTGATCAATTTCAACACATAACAGCATGATATTATCTTTGTGCCTTCTGGCGTGCTCGATGCTGATCTCCAGATCTTCTTCAAATTGCGTACGTGTTGGCAAGCGTGTCAGAGGGTCAAAGCGCACGGCATTTTGAATTTCAACTTTCAACTCGCGTATCGCGCGTTTCTTTTGATTGAACAAAACGACCAAAACCAAAACAATCACCGTCATTACTATATCTGTAATGATATCGCGCGGCGCGCTCGGGAATGTGCCAGATTCCATTAACTCAGTTACGGTCGGTACCAACAGCAATGTGTAAAGCATTCTTTCTTTGAATTTCGTCATGACATTTATCCTTTTTATGACAAGAGCGCGACTTGCCAAAAAACTTGCAAAATCAGCCTCTAATAACAGTTAAACACCATATTCTTACACGAACCTTACAGGCGTAAAGTTGCTTGTAATATTCGAAAACCTATAAAAAATATCCTAAAAATTCTCTATGTAAGCCTGATGTCAGATTGGAGGGGTAAAAATAAAATAGATGATAACAAAGTAAGGAAATTCGATTATGAGTATAAAGCTAAAGCACCCTTATATAAGCAACTACTGGATCAATCGTTTGTCTGAAAAACAAAGCGACGCCCGTCAAATTCTTGTGATTGAAACTCCTTTAGAAATGGACTCTAACGCACAAGGTTTTGCCGATGATAGATTTCCCGATTTACTCAATTATCTATCCGAAGAAACAAAGCCCTATTGGTCCAGCTTATCCGATATAGAAATACGGACACGCACAACGATACATTGATATGTTGTCTTCCATAAATACCAAACGCACTTCCTTGGGCTCCCCGTAAACATGGTTAATCCCATATCCATGTTCCGCCCACCCCACTAAAGGCTCTTCTTCTCCGGGAAGAGCCTTTTTTTATGAGTAGATAGATTAGAAAAAAATATATTTTGCCTTTTTTTATGGCCAGATATACTCTGAAAAAAGGGGATATTTAATCCGGTCTTGGCAAGCTCACGCCAACGCATAATCCCGTGCCATCGTTGCCGTCGGATAACTCCAAATCCGCATTGTGGAAAGTGATAATTTTTTTTACAATCGCAAGCCCCAAACCGATACCCTGCGCATTACTGCCGGGCAAGCGTACAAATTTCTTTAAAACCTTATCACGCAGATCTTCACGAATGCCGGGCCCCTGATCAATCACCTGTAGATGCGAATACTGCATATCGCCATATATCCGCACCATGATTTTCGACCCTGCAGGGGAATAATTAATGGCATTATCCAAAATATTACGCATTAAAATAAGCAAGGTTTCACGATGGCCAAAGATAGCCGGATCGCCCTCTTCGGCCATATCTATTCTGATATTCTTACTCTCTGCTTTTTGCTGAATATCAGTAACGGCGCTATGAGCCAGATCACACAAAGACAAATGGGTAAATTCAATATTTTCTGAATCAGACTCAACACGCGCCAATATCAAAAGCTGGTCAACCAGATGTGATGAGCGGTCAACACCATCAGAGATTTTTTCAAGCAATATAGCCTGTTTATCCGAATTTTTCTCACGCAGCGCTACCTGTGCCTGCATTTTAAGCGCCGCCAAAGGCGTACGTAATTCATGAGCGGCATGACTTGCAAATTCACGTTCTGATTCAAACGAGATATGCAGACGATCAAATAAATCATTCAACGATTGCACCACGGGCACAATTTCATCCGGAATATCCTGTAATTCAATCGTGGTTAGATCTTTATAGTCTCGCTTACGAATGGTTGCCGCCAGTGCTTGCAAAGGCTGTAAACCTGCAGAAATACCAAGCCAGAGCAAGATAGCCATTAATATGAACTCTGCCATCTGGTTCAAAAAGACAACCTCGGATAATGGTTTGATAAATGAAGAATAAATTCCCGTATCGGCCATAACTTCAATTTGATAATTGCTGTTTTCGTAGGGGATCAACGTGAAAACACGCACATGATTGCCTTCAAATACCGCATCGGTAAACTTTTGCTCGCGTGAAATATGTTTCTTTGGTGCTTTTAAAGAATGCAGAACAAGCGTATCACCCTTCCAGATCTGGTAATAAATCGAACGGTTATCACGCGCCGAATCCAGAAAATCGATAACATCCTGCGGCACGCTCGGCTGGTAATCTTCAAGCTGCTCGAAATCAATCTCCAATAAAGCATGCGCAAATTGAACAAGCTGTAGATCAACAAATTTATCAACCTGTCCTTTAATGCTAATAAACGAGGTTACCGTCGTAACCATCCATACAAGAAAAACGACTGTGAACAAAAGTACAACCAGTCGCTTGCGTATGGAATGTGCATTAAAATATTTACCGATCATTCAATTCTATATCCGATACCGCGTATGGTTTTGATGATATCCTTGCCCAATTTCTTGCGAATACGGTGGATATGAACCTCAATCGCATTACTGCCAACCTCGTGTCCCCAGCTATAAATCGTATCTTCCAGACTTTCCTTGGACACAATACGTCCTTTATTTTCAATCAGGCTTTGCAATACGCGAAACTCCGTAGGCCCGAAATTATGCTTTTGCCCATTATAACTAACATCAAGCGTGGAAGGATCCAATGTCATATCTTTATAAGTCAGCAATGTGACACTTTGGCCTTTTAACCGGCGCCACACGGCGCGAATGCGGGCATATAGCTCATGCAAATCAAATGGCTTCACCAGATAATCATCCGCGCCGGTATCAAGCCCGCCAATCTTATCCGTTAACGCATCACGTGCCGTCATAATAATGGCAGGCGTATGCGATTCCTGTTTGCGCAAAAACTGCAGAACATTCAAACCCGAACCATCAGGCAAGCCTAAATCCAACAAAACCATATCATATGATTGTGTTTCAAGAGCGATAATCGACGATGCCTCATCCTGTGTCCAGTCAACGGCGTATGCCTCTTGCTCCAGACCTGTTTTGGTTGCATCACCAAACATATAATCATCTTCTACTAATAAAATCCGCATTCTAATATCCTGTTATCTTTTAAATTATAGCGCGTTCTCATAAAAATGACACAAACCTTAAAAAGGAAATATCACTCTTTTTATACATTCAAAGCCATCATCCAGAGCCATCATCGCCTCTCTGCAATCAACTCTTTTTCCACCTTCAACGCATGTACAAACATATAAGCTGTGATTGCTATAGTTGGCAGGGTGCAAAGCACATAAATCACAGCCTGAACCAGTGCCCCTGGCTGCGAAAACAACGCCAAAGGCAGCTGTGCCAGAATTAATGACAAGGTCAAAAGAATTGACCCAATCAAAAGCGCAAAAACCGATGCGCCCAAAATCGCTTCTATCGTCTCCAAAGTTCCTCACTTAAATCATAAAAAATATTTCCTATTTTCTATATGTAACAAACGATCCTTACACCAAACTTACACCCGTACTTCCCTTGTCACCTCTTTGTAATAAATCTTACGCCGCACAGAACAACGCCAATTGTAACTATTGTCTATATTTTCACATTATTCGACTGCCTTCAGCCTGGCTTCAGCTTGCACCTGCAAACTCGAAGAAGAACAAACGAGAAAAGGCGCATAGTTTATGCTCAAATTACAATGCAATGAAAACGGATTCAAAACAGGCCAGCTTTGCTTTAGCAAATCATTCCTGCCGAACAAAATTAAAGCGCGCCCATCCTTTATTTCCATCGTTCCTGCCTTCGCAAAAGAGCGTAAAGCCGTCGAAAATTTTATTACAGATATTTATGCCCGCTCATATGGTGCAAAAATTAATATTTACTACCCGGTATTATTAAGCATAAGCGATGAACACGGCGTATTGCTTGCCGCAACAGGCTTTCGTCCGGCACAGCAAGAACAATTATTTCTGGAACAATATTTACAAGAACCAATTGATGCCGTGCTGAACACACCACGCAAAAAGATTGTTGAAATTGGTAATCTTGCCTCTGATGGTGGCGGTGCCTCGCTATACCTGTTCGCAGCCCTTGCCACATATCTTTACAATAACGGATATGAACAAGCCGTCGTAACCAGTACCGGTTTTCTCGAAAAACGTTTTTCTCAAATGGGTCTGCAGCCTAAGCGCCTTGCGATCGCCGATCCTGCCTTGCTAATAAGTCAGGATGAGAATTGGGGCACCTATTATGATACGCAACCGCGCGTTATTTCAGGTTCAATCGAAGAAGGTTACAAATCTATCCGGCGGCGTCTGGGAATAAAATACCATGCTTGTCATCCCCGCTTATTCCAGCGCCTGCATTACAGAGACACAAGCCTTGATACAAACAGCTATACGGAACAACTATAATGTTATTCAAACAGATTCAATGCCATAACTTGCGCAAAATCGCACTGCATGATGATAAACAAACCATCACATATGGCGATATTCTGACACATATCAACAACCGCGCTGAACAGCTTGATGATGTGCAGGTTTTGGCAATAGCACTAAACAATTCTGTAGAATGTATGCTATGGGATATGGCCGCCTTACAAGCACAAATTCCATGTGTGCCTATTCCACATTTCTTTTCAGAAGATCAGGTTTTTCATCTCCTCCACGAATCCGGTGTCTCGCACATCATCTCCCCCAATGGATTGCGAGATACTGGAATTTTTTCAAGAGGGTTATTGCCAGACGGAACAGCCAAAATCACATTTACGTCCGGAACAACAGGAACACCCAAAGGTGTGTGTCTATCAAAATCAGCGATGGAAAATGTTGCCGGCAGTATCGTTGAAGTACTTGGCGAAGAATTAGTCGGAACACATTGCTGTGTGCTTCCACTATCCATATTGCTTGAAAATGTGGCAGGCGTGTATGCAGGGCTTATGGCAGGCTGTACGATAGAATTGCCAGATTTGTCTGCCTATGGCGATCAATATCAAAATTTACATTCACTCTTAAAGCAACGGCGAGCCACTTCAATCATTGTCGTTCCCGAAATCCTGCGCCTGTTAATGGGACAAGTTATCGAACAAGGGCCCTTACCACATCTTGAATTCATCGCCGTCGGCGGATCAAAGGTTGACCCGTCTCTTTTGGCAAACGCACGATTACTCGGCCTGCCCGTTTATGAAGGATACGGTCTATCCGAATGTGCTTCTGTTGTATCAATGAACGTTCCATATCATGAAAAAACAGGCAGTACCGGAAAATTGTTACCTCATGTAAAAGTACAGATTATAAACGATGAAATTCAAATCACGAATCCGGGATTCTTGGGATATATCGGCGAAAAAGCGCCCAAGCACTTTAATACAGGAGATCTAGGCTCACTGGATGAAGACGGGTTTTTATCCGTCACAGGTCGCAGTAAAAATGTATTGATCACATCCTATGGCAGAAACATTTCACCGGAGTGGATAGAAGCAACATTGCTTGCTCAGCCTTCAATTGCACAGGCTCTTGTCTATGGTGATGGCCAGCCATCTCTTTCAGCCTTCATTGTTCCAACCGCAAAAGAAGAACATATACAAAGCGCGATTGAAGCAGCAAATGCAAAATTACCTGAATACGCGCAAGTAAAATCTTTCCAGATCGTGCCGCCATTTACCATATCAGACAACACATTAACCGGTACAGGACGACCAAAACGTGAGCAAATTTTAACCCTCTATACAAACCCCCTATAAAAAGGAGAAAAACCATGAATTTTTACGAGCAACTCACTCAACAAACGCAAAATGCCCGCGAAGAACTATATAGCGTGCCCCAACTCATAGACGGTCTGGGCGGCAATATAAGTCGCGAAACATATATCGCATATTTGACAGAAGCCTATCATCATGTATCACACACTGTACCTTTCTTGATGACTATGGGTTCCAGAATACCGCAATCAAAGAAATGGATGCACAAAGCCATTATCGAATATCAGGAAGAAGAAGTCGGCCATGAGGAATGGATTCTAAACGATATCGAGGCAGCTGGAGGCAATAGAGAAGCCGCACGTCATTCAACACCAAATCTGGAAACACAGCTTCTCATTGCGTATAATTACGATTACATGACACGCAAAAACCCGGTTGGTTTTTTTGGCATGGTCTTCATGCTTGAAAGCACATCGACCCAGATTGCCAATAAAGGTGCCGATGCCGTCAAAGAAAAACTCGGCCTGCCTAAAAAGGCCTTCTCGTATTTAATTTCACATGGTGAGCTTGATATCTCCCATATGAAATTCTTCGAAGAAACCGTCAACCAGATTACGGATCCCGAAGATCAACAGGCCATCATAGAAGTCGCGCAAAATACATTCCGGCTTTTTGCCAATATTCTACGTTCAATCCCGCACGAAGGAACATTGCAACATGCCGCTTAAAGATAAAAGCGTATTTATAACAGGCGGCACAGGCGGGATTGGTATTCCGCTTGTGTCCATGTTACTGAATGCCGGCGCGAAAGTCAGAATCTATGACCGCAGCAAGGATGGTGACCTTTCCGATAACATTAACACCATCTGTGATGATCTGCGCATGAACACGCCTGATATACTCATCAACATGGCTGGGTACAATATATTCGATTACTGTGAGAATCAGGACATGGATGCCATCATCAGACTGAATATGATTGCGCCAATCAAGTTATCACAGGCCGTACTTCCAACAATGAAAAAACGGAATAGCGGACAAATCATTAATGTCGGATCAATGACCGCATTAATCCCCCTGCCGCATTTAACTGGCTATGCTTCTGCAAAAGCCGGATTAAAAGCATTTAGCGATTCCCTGCGCCGCGAACTTGGCGGCAGCAATATTTCTGTCACCCATATAGTTCCCCGCGCCGTGCGCACCGATATGAACACGGGATCAAGAGCAGAAATCAACGACCGTACAGGCGTTCATTACGATGACCCAGCCGATGTAGCCGGTTTTATTTTCAATGCCATCCTACACCGCAAGCCAGAAATTCGGCTTGGCTGGCCCGAACGTTTTTTTGCATTCATAAATGCCAACATGCCTTTCATTATCGATCAAGGTTTACAAAAAAACCGGAAGATCGGTGAAGAAATTTTAAACAGACCGATTTAAACAGCGACACAAAAGGATTCAACAATGAATAAACATCTCGTCACGGCAATCACCAGCCTGCTTATTGGAACGGCTTCTATGTCATCTATTGCCACCGCACAAGATAACCAGACCTGGCAGCCAACACAGCAGCAAATCACGCCGCAGACCATTGAAGACCCTGTCATGATACAAATTAATTACCTCCAGACAGAATGGGCGCGCATCAAATATCAGCTTGTCGATGAAGATCGTCAGCTTAATGAGATCCACATGCTCGAAGACCACGCGGAAAAAGTCACTGCACATTATCCGGATCGTGCCGAACCTAAAATATGGGAAGGTATAATCCTGTCTACCGATGCGGGTATCGTCAAAGGCATGTCAGCTCTCGGTAAAGTGAAAAAGGCAAAAGAATTATTTGAACAATCTCTGGCTCTTGATCCTTATGCAATGAACGGATCGGCGCATACATCTCTGGGCTCTTTATATTATCAAGTACCCGGCTGGCCCATAGCATTTGGTGATGATGACAAAGCAGAAACCCATCTCAAAATGGCAATAAAAATGAACCCGAACGGCATTGATCCCAACTACTTCTATGGTGATTTTTTATTACACAAAGAGCGTTATAGCGAAGCTAGAGCATATCTCACCCATGCCCTAAACGCACAGGATCGCCCCAACCGTGTTGTGGCCGATCAAGGACGCCGTCAAGAAATTAAGGCGGCGCTTGCAAAGATAAAACAAAAGGATAAGAATAGTGAAAAAACAAACTATAATTAAGCCATGAAAAACCTTTTAGAACACCAAACCAAAAGAGAAGAATTATTTAAATTCCTCATCCTGATCAGCATACTGGCCGGATATTTCCTTTATCTGAGCTGGAAGTTTGACCTTGCCACTGGCGGTATGGTCTCCATTCTGACATGGAGTTTCTTTGTACTTTGTACCCCAGTCGCAGATGCAGGATTTCTTATAGATTTCCCCGTACGTATCTTAACCGGCTTACGCATGTTCTATACCGAGCTTATCGTGTGGGGACTCGCTATCAGCGTAAATATCCTGGGTTTGAGCTTTGCAGCGGATTCCTATGATAAAAGCTTTCTCACATCACTCTTTTATAAAATACTGACAACGCCGTGGCCATATTGGACCATCATTGTTCTATGTGCGATAGGTACATTTTTGTCCATTCGCTTTGGCGATGAAATGCTTGATGTTGTCTCTCACAAACACCGTGAATATCACCACAAACATAGCTTTAAACACAAACTGATAGCTATGGCCGCATTGATCTTTATCATTGTCATTGCCTATTATCACCTCATCGCTAGTCTGGGAGTGGAAATACCGTGAGGATCCTTCTTGTCGAAGATGATACCAATCTGGGCAAAGCCACAGCAGAAGGTTTGCGCGAAAATTACGCCGTTGATTGGGTCCCCTCGTCCGAAGATGCCGAAGACGCGATGGCCACCAATAACTATAGTGCTATTATACTGGATATTAACCTGCCCGGTGCATCCGGCCTTGATATGTTGACCACATTGCGTCGTAAGAATAACCCTATACCCGTACTTCTTCTCACCGCACGTGACAGTACACATCATAAAATTGAGGGTCTGAATACGGGCGCAGATGATTATCTGGTCAAACCATTTGATCTGGACGAATTACTGGCAAGATGTGCCGCCCTGATCAGACGGGCAGGCGGACAAACCAACCCTGTCATTAAACACCGGAACATCACCTACGAACCGGCAAGTGGACATTTGGAACTAGACGGTAAATCTATTGTCATGTCCGGCCGCGAAAGATCTGTGTTTAACTGCCTGATACATAATATAGATCGCACCGTGTCGAAAGATAAAATAATTGCAAACGTCTATGACTGGTCTTCCGAAAATATTGAAAGCAACACAATCGAAGTCCATATCGCATCACTGCGCCGAAAACTGGGCCGCGACCTTATTAAAACCATACGTGGCGTGGGCTATGTGATAGAAAAATGAAACAATATTCTCTACGCAACCGGCTGATTTCCTGGATAGGTATTCCTATTATCGCCGCAATCATCTGCGCACTTATTGCCAGCTATATCGTTACAAAACACGAGATAGAAGAAGTATATGACGCACAGCTCGTTCATTCCGCCAAGGTACTCTTACAGCTAACCGAACATGAAATTACCGAAGATGAAGATTTCCGTGTCGGCCTTGAAAACGAAGATTTACAACATCGTTACGAGCGAAATATCGGCTTTCGTATCTGGCACCATAATGTTTTGATTACCCAGTCCAATAATTCAATGCATTTTGATAAATTCGAGGCACCACCAGGATTTTCAGACCAACATGTCAATCATCAGGACTGGCGCTTCTTTGTTTATCTATCCGCAGAAAACGGCATAAAAATCGAGGTTTCCGAACGCTATGAAATTCGATATGAACTTATATTCGAACTATTAACATCGCTAATCATACCTGCCTTCGGTCTGATCCTCTGTATTTTTATAATTGTGTATTTTGGCGCTAAGCAGGTTCTAAAGCCAGTGGTCGGTATCTCTGATGACGTTGACAGCCGTAACAGCGGCGACCTTTCACCCATCATCGCAAATAAATTACCACAGGAAATTGCCCCGTTAATCCAGGCGCTTAACAGACTACTCAAACGGATCGAAGACAGTTTTAAACGCGAACGCGAATTTACTGATCACGCAGCACATGAGCTGCGAACACCACTTGCAGCGATGAAAACGCAAACTCAAGTTCTGATGAAAAAGTACAGCAATAAAAAAGACAACAGAGCAGGACTTGAAAATTTAAGCGCATCGATTGATCGTGCCACCCATCTGGTCGAACAGCTATTATCTCTGGCGCGTCTACAACACGAAGAACTGCCGAAAGAAAGAACAGATCTTTCCGCATGCCTGCGCGCTCTTGCAGCTGCTGCCGGTTCACAAAAAGATCAAGGAAATTTCGACATTCAGACGGATATCGCCCCCGATATCTACGTTATGGGTGATCACGATTCTATCTCCATCATGCTGGGTAATATTATAGATAACGCACTCAAATATGCGTCCGATAAGCCCGTAATCAATATAACCTTATCCTCCGATGGATTACTAAACATCATTGATAATGGCCCAGGCCTTAGTGATGAAGACAAATCGAGCGTTTTTAACCGTTTCGTCCGTGCCGATAAATCTGGGAAAACCGGAAGCGGTTTAGGGTTATCAATTGCACAATGGATTGCCGAAGCACATAACATTCAAATTAAATTACATGATAACAAGCCATCCGGCCTGAATGTCGAGATATTATGGAGAACCATATAATGAAATATATTCTATTTTGCGGGGCTATACTTGGCCTGACCTCTGTCATTATGGGTGCTATGGGTGATCATGCATTTTCATTAACGCCGGAGCGTGTGCAAACCCTGCAAACCGGCATTCGCTATAATATGATCTATGCCATATTCATAACGGTCCTCGCCCTTCATAACGGTGAATATAATTTAAAAATACCGGCGATATTATTCACAGCCGGAACAATCATCTTTGCCGGCAGTATTTATATTCTTGTCATTACAGGGATAGAGCCGTTTAAATATCTCACACCGGCCGGCGGCATTTTAATTATGGCCGGCTGGGCCAGTCTCATCATTATTGCGATCAAGACGAAATGCCAACCAAATAAAAAATAGATAGAACGCTACCTCTTATGGCTCATCCAGATAGCGGCAATAAAAAAGCCTTTTGATCTTGGCAGTAACAAAAATACACAAATCAGTGCAAAACTAACCAGTACAGTCACTTCTGCTGTGTCGGATAAAAGATCATGGCCGACAAAATAGGCCAGCAAAGGAGCAAGCAAATGACCTGTAATTAATATTGTCAGCCAGGGCGGTGCATCATCGGCATTAATATCTGTGAAGTCCTCATGGCATACTGAACATTCATCATTGCGCGTTATATACCCGCGCAAAACCTTCCCCTGACCACAGCGCGGGCATACGCCGCAAATGCCGCGCCATAATATCGTCTTTGTTTCCAGCGTATTCTGATCATCGCGCTCATTCATATCTATTCATCCACCAACACATCACATTTGAAAAACGCGCCATCTTCACCAAGTGTCTCGACTAATTTCGGTAATAGCTGTGACATTTTATCAAATAAACCCCAATGCGGGTTCACAACAATCATACCTGAGGATGTCATACCGCGCACCACGCCATCGGCAAGTAAACCTAGCTCAAAACGCTGAATATCTTTCATCCCGCTATCAATAAATCTCTGTTCCAACTTTAAAACACGTGCGCGGTCTATCACCGGATACCAAAGCGCATAAACGCCTTGCGGGAACTTCTTGTAAGCGGCGTGAATAGAAGCCACCACATTCTCATAGTCAGACTTAATCTCATAAGAGGGATCCATTAACACAAAAGCACGGCGTGATACGGGCGGCACATGGGCAAGTATTCCCTTCAGGCCATCTTCTTTCATAACATGCATACGCTTATCCGAATTTGTATTCTTCACAAGCAAATCAAAATCTGTGGGGTGCAATTCATAAAGCCATGCATTATCATATCCGCGCATGAAATGTGATGCAATAAGCGGTGATCCGGGATAAAAACGAAGCTCTTCACCGGCATCCTGATCTTTATTATAAGAAGACAAAATTTTGAAATAAGCCGCAAGTTCCGGCCAGTCTTCAGCACGTAATTTACCGATTCCCCGGTGATGCTCACCCAGTTTCACAGAATGTTCATGGGTAAAATCAAACAAACCCGCACCGGCATGGCTATCGATATAATCAAACGGCGTCTCTTTTTTGACCAAATGGCCTAAGCTTTCAACCAAAACGATATGTTTAATAATATCAGCGAAATTTCCTGCGTGAAATGAATGTCTATAACTTAGCACAATATAATCCTGCGTAATGCCGCTTAATATAGAATAGCTCCTATACGGGGCATGCTCTGGTTCAAAATGGTCTTGAGTGATATAGAATGATTATGACCCTTCACCACGATAAGTGAATTATTATCACCTTAGCAGATTTTGTACAATCTACCGGCGCATATATAAACAACCTATCCGCACACCAGATCAATATTAATCTCGCACCGCATCGCCTGATATTTTGCGCCGGAACAAAATCACAACGCACCAGATAATTATCCTCCGACATATATCCGCAGTACAAATAGATCACTGAACATCCCTAGTGATAAGGTAAACATCAATGTATGAACTACGGAAACATGCCAAAGAAGGTAAAAGGCGCGGCTTGAACTTTTAATCAATAAGCCCCTTGGACAAAATCTGAATATATTCAGGGCCAATACCACAACAGCCACCAATAATACTTGCGCCCTGCTGTTTCCACTTTCGCGCATATTCCAAATAACTCTGCGGCGATATATCCTCACGCAACTCAGAAATAGCGCGTGTCGGGCTTCGTTTTTCTTTCACTTTACCGAAAACATTGGCATATGCGCCAAATTTCACATCTGCATGGTTTCTAATAAGCTGATCACATGAATTAAAACCCGCACTAATATCTTCTACCGAACAACAATTAAGCAAAATAGCCTGTGCCATACCTTGCTGTAATATGCTTTGCAGCGCATCGTATAAAAACTCACCCGAACGAATTTGCGGCTGTGATGTTTCGTCAAATAACTCCTTCAAAGTAAACGCCAGCCATAAGGGCTTATCGCTGCCAAATTCCCTGTAGACTTTCATAACGCTCAACGCTTCTTCAATAGAACTGATGGTCTCGGCCAAGAACAAATCCGCATATAATTCTTGTTCTTCAAAAAACATAGATATAAGTGCCGCAGCCTGATCTGGTTTAAAATTATCCGGTTGGTACGAACCAAAAACAGGCGGCACGCAAGCAGCAACCTTTACAGCGCCAAAGAAGGACGGCTGGCGCGACGCATCATCGGCCTCATTCCGCGCTAATTTCCCGGACAGCGCAATAAGTTCACGCCCGCGCTGTTGAAATAAATCCTCACCAATATGTGATGGCACAACGGCATAGCTATTCGTTGTAATAATCTGTGCGCCTGACCGAATGAAATTGCGATGTACGCTTGAAACAGTTTCAGGAGCCTCTATCAGTGCCTGCGCCGACCAAAATGGCTGTGAAAAAGGAGCGCCAATGCGCTCCAGCTCGCGTCCCATTCCGCCGTCCAGAATAATGGTTTGATCACTACACATACAAACTCACTGCGATGTTGCTTCATATTCAACACATAACATATTGGCAATAATTAGTCTTCATTGTTCTTTGTTTGCTCTTATTAAGAATCCATATTCGTTTTAGCTATTTGCGCTGGAATTTCCTAAATATCCTTTCATCGACCCCAGTGAGTCAATTTGAATCAGGAAACGCATGTTTATGCTCTTGCGCGTGGTGAACTGTAAAAATTTGTAGAACTATCTACTTCACAGTTAGAGTAATGATTTTGAGCAACAATATAGAACTGCGTGGAAGCAGGAAAAAGAAGAGGTGGCGGTGACGGTGGGATTCGAACCCACGTTACGGGTTACCGTAAACACGCTTTCCAAGCGTGCGCCTTAAGCCACTCGGCCACGTCACCTGAAATTCTCTTTATGAAGAGAACCGTAAAGTACAAATAGTTTTACCAAAGTGCAAGCAGGTTTTAACTTAAAAAGCAGCTCATCTTGGTTATAATACCCCTTATAACACGAAGCCGTATCAATTCTTGCCTTTACGTAGTGATACATGCCGCAGTATAATTAACAAGAAAGTTAAAAAAGCACGTATAAAACCCAACTAAAACCCAACTTGAAATAGACCAGATAAAATAACATGCAAACAATCTTCGTTACCTTACTCGCACTCCTTATCCCCGCTATGGCCGCACTAGGCCATGACTATTACATATATATCAGTGCGGATCCCACCCTTGAAACGAACTTCTACTTTGCCCAGATCGGCTGGATATGGCAAACATACCATGAATCATCGCTTACATATATTGAAGGTAAAATACCGGAAAATATATGGCAGATCCTGATTGTTCCGGTTCTAAAGGCACCGGCAACCATCGCACTAGCAACACCTGCGATAGTGGTTTTTATCATCATGCTGACAATGAAGGCGTTCGGTCTTGGTGCTTATGAAGGTGAAGGATTTATCAAGGGAAGACCAACAAAATTCAAAAAAGAAAATACAGGAAGCCATAAATCAAGTAGAGGCAGCAAGAACACTTTTGCCGCCCCGAAAGCTATTCAGAAAAAAGGCCCCATTAAATATAAAAGAAAATAAAACTGCCGTTCTGTTCTATACTCCACCCGATATACTGGCCGCCGATACAGCTGCTAAGGATACAGAAATTAATGCGCGCATTACTAAAACGACGCGTTTCATAACGATAAATTATGACGGCAGTTACTGCGCAGTATTAAACCCC
>JAUILO010000007.1 GCA_030432775.1 Alphaproteobacteria bacterium | reverse complement strand
CAGCTTCGGATAGAGGCGGTGAAACCTTCAAGATCACAGCAGACTATGTACGCGAACAAGTATCCGAACTTGCAGAAAATGCAGATCTAAGCAAATTCATTCTGTAATAATGATTTCCGTCATAATCACGTAAGTAATAATTCGTATAATCATCACATGGTTGCCACATTGCAGCCATATATCCTAGTCATCATGTAACCATAACATATGACGACAAGAATAAATATGAGCGTCATAACAGCACATAAAGGAGAGATGACATGTGTAGATTATTACAAGATAACAACAATGATTGTGAATACCACGCAGAAGACAAAAGACTGATCTCATTGGTTCAGGCTCTATACCACCTGCAAAACACAACACCAACATTCAGCGGTCCGCAGAATAATGGCCAGCGCCTGTAAACAACTGCCCCCGCGGGCCAATACGCGGATACAGATGACAAACACAATTGAGACCAACTTATAGCGTAAGGAAGACTTTTGTTTTCCTTACGTTTTTGTTATTTATAGCTATGCATTTAAAATTCAGCATATAAGCGATACGCATAGACAATGACAATATCCAGACACAACATATTCATAATTATTCTGAGTCTCGGGTTCTTATTCCTTATAGGCCATACCACTCAGGCACAGGCACAAGACACGCAGAATTTCACCCTACCCCTTGATTGCACCTTGAATCAGGATTGCTGGATCGCCAATTACCTTGATGTTGATAAAACGGACGGCGCACAGGATTTTAACTGCGGTCCGCGCAGCTATGATACACATAAAGGCACTGACTTTGCCATTACAGATCGCCTTGCCATGGAAAAAGAAGTAAATGCGGTTGCTGCCGCCGATGGCACAATTATGCGTTTTAGGGACGGTCAGGATGACTGGCCGCCAATTATGACAGAAGAAATTCAAGAAGCGCAGCTCGCATTGTTCGATGCCAATAAAGGCTGTGGCAATGGCGTATTCATAGACCACGGCAATGGCTGGAAAGGTATTTATTGCCATCTAAAAAAAGGCAGTATTAACGTCAAAAAAGGACAAAAAGTCAAAGCCGGAGATAAAATCGGGCTCGTCGGACAATCAGGCTTTGCCCAATTCCCGCATATTCACCTCGGATTATATCATAATGATAAAATCATCGATCCATTTTCCGGCAAAACTGCCGATGAAGGATGTAGCAAGCCAGATGATATAAATCCATTATGGGATCAATCCCTTCATATAGAATACGACCCTGTTGTTTTTTATGCTGCCGGTTTCAAGAACGGCGCACCGGATTTTGACTCGATCAAGATCGATGCAACATCGGCCCATAGCTATCCGGCAGATATTAAGGCTCTGACTTTCTGGTTCGCATTATACGGCATTAACGATGGTGACATGATTGATGTTGAAATCCGTGACCCATACGATCTGGTCTTTGCGCGTCAGGAAATTGTGCAAAAAGGTAACAAAATACGTCAATTCTATTTCACGGGTAAAAAAATAAACAGACCGCTTAAAGCAGGCGAATATCATGCCACGGCAACACTGACACGTATGCAAGGCGGCATCGCGCCAATTCGCCGTAAAATATCAAGAACCCTGCGTATTGAAGATGCATCCCAGTCTGAAAATACGCACCAATAACAGGGAACCCCATTAACATATAGATTTATGATTTACCGGATTTATGAGTTCCGCGCGCGGCGCAAATAAACATAAAGCGCGCCAGCGCCGCCATCTTTCGGTTTAGCCGGATAAGAGCGTAACACCATAGCCGATAAAGGTGGTTCAGCCAGCCAGCCCGGAACGCTTTTCTTTAAAACCCCTTTATTCTGAAGAAAATGTTCCTGATTAGATGCGGCCGACCCCTTGCCGGTAATCACCAAAACACAGCGCTTACCCGAATTATAGGCACCCTTGATAAATTCATTCAAAACACCTTTGGCCTGTTCTTTATTATAACCATGCAGATCAATACGCGCTTCAATCGCTATTTGTCCGCGGCGCAGCCGCTCTTCCGTTCTTTTGTCAAGACCGGGCAAACTGGCTTCATCGCTGGCTTGCTCCTGCGCGGCGTAATCTTGCTGCACATCGCCCAAAGAACGGCGACCGCTTAGTAATTCTTTATAACGGCTTAGAATATTTCCTGTTTCTTTCTGTGATGATGTCGAAGACTTACCGCCAGCCGGCACTTTCCCAGATATGGCTGTGTTCTCCAATGCCGCCTTCATATCGGCTTTCATACCTTCCTTGCTTTGCTCATCCTGATTACGCGGCATAGATTTCATCGCAGCCCGAAAGGAATCCGCACGATCAATAGGTGTGACACTTTTGGTGACGTAACGCCAAAGAGCCTCATCTTCATCAATATCATCGTCATTATCATGCATTATTGCTTTACTCTTTGTTAGAACAGAACGTTAATTGCGAGCTGTGTTCATATGATGTTAAACTATATCCAAGGAAATGCCGCTAGGAAAAATAGATGTTTTCACGACTAGATAGTCTTTTCAAAGTTCAAGACCGCCACGCCGAGCGTTTAGATACACGTCAGGCGATCCGTCGCCATGATCCCGATCGCAAACAACACGGCGATGATCATGATAATGCGAAAGATCAGGATTCTCTTTGGGAAGACAGCACATCACTTTCCATTACAAGCCTGCAATCCTTCCTTGAAAGCCTCATTCTCCAGCAAAGCAGCGCCGACCCAAAAGACGCGGGGAAATCCGCAGCAAATGAACAGGCAGCAAACGAACAAACAACAAGTGAACGCACGGGCACAAAAGAAGAATCAGACGGCCAATCGCAAACCGTGTCTCGAAACCAGCCCTCCAGCCAGAGCAACCCACACAGTAACACTGCCGAAAAATCGCCCCGCAATGCACGGGCGGCGCAAGCATATCAGCGCTCACAAGATGTCACAAACCCCTATGAGGCCGCCAGAAAAGGCAAAGAAAGGGCTGTTTTAGAAACGCAGGAATCTATTCAGCTTAGTACAGAGGAAATTCGTACTATTCACCAGATTATTCAGGATTTAAAAGCACTATCGGCTGCTGGAGCACAAGTCCTGCCTTTGAACAAGTCGGCCAGTTTTCTACAAAGCATCATTGATGCCATTGAAGAACTTAAAAATCCGCAATCATAATGTAAAACATCTGAATATCGCCATGCATATAATAGCCTATTAATGGCGATATTTTTATACAGCTGTCTTTTCGGATTTACAGGCCACAAGAATTCTCATCAGGCGGCGGTGCAGGTGGCGTACCACCACCACAAACACCGGCAGAATCAAATAACGCATCCAGTAAGGCATCCGGATTATCAGTAGAATAATAAGACCCGCCTGTTTTCTGTGATATCTCCATCATGCTCGGATTACCAACCACATCAACAATATCAACCTGCATATTCGGATACGTTGCCGCGATATAATCCGCAACAGCTAGCGGATCTTCACCATTTGTATTCTGACCGTCACTTAATATCGTAATACGGTTCGGGTGGTCTTCTGTACCATCACCAAGTTGATCGGCCATCGCGCGCATATGAATGCCAAGTGGCGTGCTACCACTTGGGCATAATCCGCTCAATTCATCATTCAAATCACTTCCTATTTGATCAAAATCAGGCTCGGTCACGACAGCCGGATCATTAAATACCGTGTCACCAAGATTATCATTCACATTACCTACCGTATTATAGCCAACAAAACCGGTAATATGCGTCTTACCCGGTTCTTCAGAATATTGGTTTGCATTAATACGAGCCGGAATAACACGGCGGATCGCCCAATGCGCCGCCTCCATACGCGAACAAGTTGCCTCAGACGGACAAAAACCATCTGAAGCCATACTGCCGCTGGTATCTATAATAAAGGCAACATCCTTTGGCAAACCAGCTGTAGAAGCCGGATCACAAGCCGTTACAACGCGCGGTGGCTGCCAAGTGACCTTATGATCAAACTCATTATTCAAATCACGGCTAGTATTGACCGTGCTCATAAATGTTGCGCCAGCAGCAGGGTCAAGCTGATAATCACAATTCACACCGGAACGCAAAGCCACATTACATGGCTGCACCAACTGACCTTCAAAGCTATACGCGCCATTATCATCACCACCCATGCTTATCACAACCTGTTCGACATTCCCCGGGGTCGAGGTCACCTGATTACCATTATCATCAACAATCGAAATGTCGCCGCCCGTACCGTCAAGCAATGCATTCGGTGAGGCTTCTTGTTCGGTTACCGCATATATAAAGCGGCTATTCCAACCATCAACCATGTATTTATCTTCAATATGCAGTGCGCGCACAGGGACAGCGCCCGTGCGGACATCCAACCCGTCAATTCCCTGACTGCGGAAGGTTTGTCCTGTGGCAAGGGTTCCCATATCATCCAGACGACAATCATCAAAACCCGGTCCGCCCGCAACTTCAACACCGTACATTGCCGTATCCGGCGCCGCAGTAAGCGATGCGGGGCAAGGATAACGTCCATTATCAATCACAAACTGACGTAGCGCCTGCTGCACATACTCAACCCGTGCGGTCGTAGAACGCATGGCTTCTTGTTCACGGTAAATATCGTAAAATTTAATCGCCGCCACAATGAAGAAACCAATACTCATCACCAGTATTGCCAAAGGAATCATACCCATTCCGGCATCGGACGAATATGTGCCTGATTGACGCTGTTTCTGCGATGGTCTGTTAAATGGTCTAATTGAGTTTATTTTTATAATCATGATTTGTTATCCCTATGAGATTCCAACATTATACCATAAATACTCGATAGAAAATATCGGCTATCATTGATGATAGCCGATATTTTAAATCTATATAAAAACTCTGTTCTGAAAGTGATAGATCTACAAACGGCTACCACACTGCCCAACATTATCCGCTGGTGGTGTTGGTGGCGTACCGCCACCACATATACCAGCCGAACTGAATAATGAATCAAGCAATGTATCCGGATCATCTGCGCGGTAATATGACCCGCCAGTTTCCTGTGATACTTCCATCAGACTCGGATTACCAACCACATCAACAATATCAACCTGCATATAAGGATATGTATCGCGTATTCTTCGTGCAGTAACCACTGGATCTTCACCTGTTGTATTTTGACCATCACTAATCATCGTAATACGGTTGGGACGAATATCTCCAGCAGCTCGCGCTGACTCTAATTTTTCCGCCAATCCCCATAAATGATTCCCCAGCGGTGTACCACCACTCGGACACATACTATCAAGCTTGGTATTCAAATCATCACCAATCTGATCAAAATCAGGGTCGGTCACAACATCCGGATCATTAAACAATGTGTCTGCTGCGGCAACTGCTGATGTCACACTGCTACGGCTACTGCTTCCTGACACAAATCCGCTCACATGGGTAACGCCAGGGTCACTATTATACTGGTTTGCATTAATACGCGCAGTCACAGCCCGTCTCATTGCCCAGCGCGCTGTATCCATACGTGAACAACTTGCTGCCAGCGCACAGAAACCGTTGGAACTCATACTACCACTGGTATCGACCAAGAACGCCACATCGCGCGGGTTATCAACCGAAGTAGGATCACAGGCCGTCATCAATCTTGGGGGCTCCCAAGATAGGCGATGAACAAATTTCTGAGCTGGATTATCGCTTTTGCTTGTGTTCACAGTACTTGTAAATGTTGCGCCCACCGCCGGGTTAACTTGATAATCACAATTCACGCCCGAGCGCGCAGCTACATTACACCCTTGAACCTGAGTACCCTGAAAATTATAAGCGCCGTTATTATCTCCACCAGAGGCAATAACTAACTGCTCCACCATACCAGGTGCAACCGTCACATCATTACCATTATTATCGACAACAGAAATATCACCGCCCGTACCATCCAGCAGCGCTGTAGTACGGCCATTTGTTGTATTATAAACAGTAGCAGCCGTAGCTTCACCCTCAGTCACAGCATAAACAAAACGTCTATTCCAGCCATCAAACATGTATTTATCTTCAATATTTAAAGAGCGCACCGGAACGGCACCTGTACGAACATTCAAACCATCAATGCCAACACTTACAAAAGTCTGACCGGTGCCAACTGTATTCAAATCATCATCAAAGTTTGAGTCGCAGCTATTATTCACTGGAAGGCCATCTGCATCAACAGCACCTGTCGCAAGAAAGCCGCCTGCCGTCTCAACACCGAACAACGCTGTCTCTGGCGCTGCATTAATGGATGCGGGACAAGGATAGCGTCCATTATCAACCACAAATTGCCTTAAGGCGAGTTGAATATATTCCAGTCTCTCGCTCGTCACCTCAACAACCTGCTGCTCTTTTTGGATAGTATAAAGCTTCATACCTGCTGTAAGAAACACACCAAGTGCCAAAATCAGAAAAGTAAGGGGCAACAAGCCAAAACCCAAGTCGCTTCGCAGTTCCTCAGAAGCTGTCTGCCCACGCTTTTGTACAAATTCCGCGGAATTTACGTCTTTTACACTGGCCATCATTGTCTGAAACATTATTACACCCTCTTTCCTTACTATGGACTAACCTATTATAAATAAAAAATATTTTTACCCTTATTCACCCATAGAGCATGTGTACTTACACACAGTTTCATAGTATATTTTGAAGGAAATTTAATAAAATTTTATTAATTTTCCGAGATAATAATAATGAACACGAAATATATTTTAGGTTAAGAATGATGAATACAGATATGAGATCACAATCTCAGAAGGATATTTGGCGCAGAAGTAGAAAAAGCCATCATTCAAGCGACCGCGCTACGCACAATCCAGCTATAATCAACCCTAACTGCCCACATAAATCAATTTATTCAAATATGGGTTTCACATTGATCGAAATGCTTGTTGTACTCTCTGTATCTGGATTAATTCTAGGATCAACAATTACAATGTTAACATCCTATCTCAAGCAATCACACATCAATACAACACGTTCCAAAATGGTAGCTATTGACGAGGCGATGCAGCAGTTCCTAAGGCTAAATGGCCGTTACCCTTGCGTAGCAGATCCCAACGCAGCGGAGAATGCCGCAACTTTCGGTTTTGAAACAAATAGCGACTGCGCAGGCGCTGGTCTTGTTGGTGGTGCCATACGTGTTGCAGGGACAGGTGATAATGTTCTGATCGGTACTGTTCCAACCAGAACATTAAACCTAACAGATGACTTCATGTTCGATGCTTGGGGCAACCGCCTCAAATATGCAATTAGCGAAACACAAGCTACTGTTTTGGCTGGCAACCCCCAATATACACGAGATGGCGGCGCGATCAGTGTTGTTGATAGTGGCGGTAACAGTGTGATCACACCCGCAAATGCCGCCCATTATGTCTTACTCAGTCACGGAAGAAGCCAGCGCGGTGCCGTACAGCATAATGGTGTAAACAGAGGTGATTGTTTGGGTATCGGCATTACAGTGGATTCAGTCAATTGTGATGATGCTGATGCTACTTTTACCAACACTATGCTCTATAGTGAGCGAAGCAACGCTTCATTCTTTGATGATATTGTTCTGGAAAAAGGATCATCAGAATATGGAAGACAAATTCCGGCTGGCGCCGTTATGGCTTTCGAGCTGGTTGCCTGCCCTTCTGGCTGGACAACTTTCGCGGCGGCAAGCGGCATAAGTCCTGCCGGGCGAATGATTATCGGCACAGGTGGCTTAGCTTTGAACTATGACGAAAGCGGAGCAAATGGTGACCCCTATAGTGACAACCCATTACGGGCCAACAGGAACCAATGGAACGCCAATGATAATTTCGTATTATTACAGACCGAAGATAATACAAATGGCCCGGCACAATGGAAGGAACATTTTGTTGATTTTGCCGGTTACAATACGCAAAATCTAGACACCTCTGCGCTGACTGCCGGTGCTTTACCAGATAATCTTTACATACAGCCTCCGGCAGAGCCGGCAGGTGTACAAGTTGATGAAAACCGCGATCCTTATGTGGCTCTTACGATTTGCCAAAGAAATTAACACGAAAACTAAAGGTTGGAAAATGACAAAAAGAACTCCGAAACATACTCAATTAACTCCTGATAATATACGCAAGCACGATAAAGGCTTTACGATTGTCGAGATGGCTTTGGTTATGCTTATTGGCGCTGTTCTACTCGGCGCGATTTCAACCGGATTGGTCGCAGCCGCAAGACAAGCGCAACTCAAGGAAACAAAAGATAAAATTGAACAAATTGATCTTGCTATGCAGCTTCACCTCAATTTGAACGGCAGACTTCCTTGTGTTGCTGACCCTCAGGCTGCACCGGACACAGTAAACTTTGGCGTTGAAGTATCAGCGGCCAATTGTGACACGGTCGGCGCCGTCGGTGGTTCATTTACAACAGCAGGACGCGGCGGACGTAACGTTATGATTGGCGCGGTACCAACCAGAACAATTAACCTGCCGGATGATTATCAATTTGATGCGTGGGGCAACCGATTTACCTTTGCCGTCACTGCTAGATTAGCTGAAGCAGGAGGCTACAATAGAGAAGAAGGCGCTATTTTCGTCAATGATTCTGCTGGTAACCCCGTTGTCCTGAACCCTCCGGGGTCTGGACACTATATTACTTTTAGCCACGGCCCTAGCGCGCAAGGCGCAACATCATTTCAAGGTGTAGCCATACCTGGTGCGGCGTGTGCCGCAGCGGCCACAATGGATGGTGAAAATTGTGACGGCGACGCTACCTTCATAAACACTATGATTACAAGCAACGCGGCTGGCGTAAACTTTTACGATGATGTAGTTGGTGTTCGTGCTGCTGCTGTATTCGGACAGGAAATTCCGCCCGGATCAATTATGGCCTTTAACCTTGCCGCTTGTCCAAATGGATGGGCTGCTTATCCGGCAGCAGACGGCAGAACAATTATTGGTGCAGGAACTTATGCGCCTGCCAACTATAATGATGGCGGCGCGCCAAGAGCTGCTAGAAACGACTGGAGTGTCAATGAGACTTTCGCTGTCGGTGACACAGGCGGTTTCGCCGAATGGCAATCTCACGCAGATGACCTAGCTGGCATCACAACATTAGGCGTGGATCTGTCCGTTCTGCCTGCTGGTGCCGATACACTCTACATACAAGATACGACTGCCGTTATCGGGCAACCGGCCGAGAACAGGTCACCTTTCGTGGCGCTACTTTATTGCCAAAAAGCATAACACTATAATCGGCCGTTATTCTAGCTTACGACATCACATGACTTAGCCATAAGCTAAGCAAACTGTGAACTTACGAGCATAGCCTGTATATAGGGATATATATATAGACAGCGATCAGTTGGATAATTATAAAAACCGCTAAAAGCGAAGAAGCGACAAGGCCATCTACCTAATCAGGCGCACATTCCAGATAATAACCATCATCATCGGTCAATAATATCTGCGGATGCGACGGATCATCTTCAATTTTACGGCGTAACCGGTATATATGGGTTTCAAGCGTATGGGTCTCAAGCCCTTCTGCATAACCCCAGACATAGTTCAAAAGGCTCTGTCGCTCGACAGATACACCATTACGCTCATATAAAAACAGTAAAATATCGCGCTCTTTTTCTGTCAGATGCAAAGAGTCATTCCACCTCTGGTCTATATTGCCTTTATCCTTGGCGCTCTTACCATTAGGCACAGACTTCACACGGATAAGTGATAAATCACGCGGATAGAACTGATACGGACCAATCCTGATCGGATCATCATAACGATCAGCGGTATCAACACGGCGCACCATATGATTAATACGATCAATGAAATAACCGACACGCATTGGAATAGGAAACACATTCATCATTGATAAATGGTCAAGAACCGGTGAAGCGGCATGGTCTTGATATAAATGATCGCCCACTACCAGAACATCACATTCATGTGTTTTGACGTAATCTTCAAGTAAACTGATATCGGCAAAATAATGAATATCAACATCCATATCCAGCAAGCTTTGACCATGAGCAATCAATTCCCTTAAACTGCGCTCGATTTCAATGTCTGTGACAAACACCGCAACCCTTACGTCTTTATTCTGACTGATAGAATGATCCAGACCCGGCACTTTAATATCCCTCTATTGTGCTTTATATAAAAGCCCACCCTAATATATAGAATGCCACGAAAATGTAGTTTCTGCGACCCCTATTATACCGGACTCTTTTTCCGCCCCTAGGCAAAAATAGCCTCAGATCTTGATATACACGGCGATAATCACCACAAAAATCCTGCATAAGCATTTGATTCTATGTCAATTCCATTGCTGCTGTTTTTGGCATAACAATTGCAATTTACTTATTAAGGAGACCATGAATGATACTTGAAACAGCAGGACAGAGCAGCGCAGCCTATGAGCAAAAAAGCGATATTGTTCAAAAACAGCAAGAACATCGCCCTGTTCTCAAGATGAAAAAACATGATCGCATGGGTGGCTCCGTACCGGTATGGGAAGAACAAAATACCGCCAAAGAAAAAATCGAAGGCGGGCTGACTTATGCCCTGCAATCACCTGAAGAACAATTTCAATCTGCTCTGGCCTATGCTGATGCACAGGATCAAACCGGCAATACAGAAAAGCCATTTGGCTTTGGCGATTTAATAGACATCGTAAATCCGCTTCAACATATACCTGTTGTAGGACATATATACCGCCATATTAGCGGCGATGAAATACGCCCCACATCAAAAATTGTCGGCGGTGCAATATTCGGTGGCGCAGCAGGAGCAGCCGCCGGAATTGTCGATGTAATCGCCGAAGAGGAGACCGGACGGGATATGGCCGATAATGCGCTTTATCTTGCACAAGGCGGCACATATTCATCATATAAAGAAAGTCATTATTACCAGCCAGAAACAGATCCACAAACACAGCTGGATAACGCGGCTAAAGCCATAGAAAAAGCCAGCGACATCCAAACAATACAGCAGCTTCCCGGCAACACACTAAGCTTTGTTGATATGAGCGCCACTCATAAAACAGGCGTAACAAAACGACAAATCTCGCAAAGAATTCCAATAGGCGATGGCAGAACAGCGGGAACCATGGTGCAAACACAAAGCGAGGTGAGTATCCCGCGCGCAGAACGTGAACCAATCACCTCATTAAACCTAAGCCCAATGCCACCGCGTTATGAATTTCATCTGAATAGCTAAATGATATCTATAGACTATCTGGAATTGCCCAAACAACACAGCCCTTACACACAGGCACATGAGGATATATAAGCGCTTAACGAACCGGGAGAACCCTATCACCGAATATAGCCGTACCAACCCGCACATATGTCGCGCCCAGCGGAACAGCTTTCTCAAAATCACCGCTCATCCCCATACTTAAATCACGAAGCCCTAAGCCAATCGCCAGTTTTTGTAAAAATGCGAAATGAAGTGCCGATGGCTCATTCACCGGCGGAATACACATCAAACCGCGCACATCAAGGCCACAGGTATTGACGCAATAATCAAAGAATTCTTCAAGATCACGCGGCAGGACACCCGCCTTTTGTTCTTCTTCACCTGTATTAACCTGAATAAAAAACGATAACTGCCGCCCTTGCTTTGCCATTTCAGTCGCCAATTTATCCGCAAGCTTTGGCCGGTCAAGCGTTTCAATACAATCAAACAGCGCCACAGCATCCTTTACCTTATTGGTCTGTAATGGCCCGATTAAATGCAAAACCAGATCATCATATTTGGCGCGGCGCTCTGCCCAGTGGGTCTGGGCCTCTTGGACCATATTTTCGCCAAATAGCCTGTGTCCGGCATCAAGGGCAGCCTGAATACGTTCATCAGGTTGCTTTTTACTCACGCTCACAAGGTGGATTTCGGCCGGATCACGACCAAAGGGCTCTGCCGCTTGCTGAATGCGGTCATGAATTTCAGAGATATTTTGTGTAATAAGCTGATCTAACATTCTGACAGACTAAAACACTAAAAAAGCCAAGAAAAGGCCTAGTTATGCTTCATCGTCAAAAATACTCAATAATTCGTCGGATAATTCGTTCACAGTTTCTAAAACTGCGATATTAGCCTTATATGTCGCCTCTGCAAGCTTAAGATTCACCGCTTCTTCAACCAAATTCACATTTGGCACACCAACAAAGCCTTCTGAATTGGCAAAAGGTGAATCTGGATCATAAGCAGGTACAAATGCATTTTCACGTGGCAAATTTTCCGCTGTAACGCCCGTGGCATTACCTTGGGAATCCGTTTGTGTCTGCTGAACCGTTGAAACTGGCGTATATGGGGCGTCACCCGTATCATCCAGTGAACCTGCAGTTCCGATATTAGCGATATTACTCGCGCTTGCCTCAACACGCTTGGTGCTGGCAACCAACCCGGACAATGCAGTTTGTATGGCGTTAATCATATATTTATTATATCATAGTTATATAAAGATTGGTTAACATTCGTCCAATTTTCAAGGATCTCGTCTATGTCTAGATTTTCACGGTTTTTTACATTAGCACTCTGTGCCACTTTTTTTATCATGTCTCAGCCCGCAAAGGCCGAGCCAAAACCATGGATATGGAGCTGGTGGCCTGGTCATTGGGATAATCTGGATTTTAATCCATATCTCGAAGATCCGCCCCACACCCACAATAGCCAGTGGGAAGCCGCAAATTGGACTCCTGAATACTGGGCCAATAAGAATGGCGGCGATGCCATGAAGATGATTGCCAAATTATATAAAGCAGACGTATTACGTGACCAATACATCGAAGATGATATTCCTGTACTTGTGGTTGGCCCTGTATTTTACGATCTGGGCGGTTATGACAAAAAGCGTGTTACTGAAATGGTTGATTACGCCTATAAAGTCATTACGCCCGCAACGCCGGATGCCATATTCTTTATTGTTGATGAAGAAACAGGCGATCAAATCGGTACCTATACAAAATATGGTCCGCATTTCATGTAATCCGGATAAATAATCTCAGAATATATAAGGCCTTCATTGTGTAATGAGGGCCTTTGTTATAACAGCACAGCTTTTGCAATTGCATGATAATCTGCAGATTATCTGGCGCATTTCACATTAGAGAATTTCAAGAAAGAAACTTTTACCGGGAAAGTTCTACTGGGAAGGCTCTAATGGGGAAATGCTGATAGGTGCATCTTGTACAAAAAAATTTACCGCGGGTCCAAACGGCGCAAAACCTTTTTAAGCCACTGATTCCCCTGACCTTCGGCCTTTTCTTCTTCGTGAGCCATCTTGGCCTCTTCATCGGCTGAGAATTGATGCTGTAGATCTTCTATATCAAGATCAACAATAAATCCGCGGGCAATTTCAAAACCTTTATGCAGATCTTCGGCATTGACCTCCGGATATTCATCCAGCGCAATCACCAGAACATTATCAAAAAATTCTTCTGATTGAATAATTTCATCAAGCTTCTGGGTCAACTGTCCCTTCACGCCCTCAAATAAATCCGGATTATTCGGAATAATCTTTTCGCTCGCAACCAGCGCGCGGAACTGATCACCCGCTACCGCAATGGCATGCTCGAATTTTGCCTTGGACACAAAATTCCACGTTTGTTTATAATCATCAATTATACTGGAGAAAGCCTGAAGCGCTCCTAAAAAGCCAAGGCGCTGCGATACACCGTCGCGGTCAGGCGTGTCTTTGGAAAGCTCGGTTTTAGTCCATTCATAAACATCGTCATACTGGCTTCCAATAGCCATCTGATACAAGTTAATCTCGCTCAACAATGTTTTATTCATTCAAGTTATACTCAGTCCCAGCCATCCCTTTTTCTTGAATGAAATATAACAGAAAATACGAGATTTTTAAAACAAAACCGCGCAATATCGGTAAGATTCATTGATGCAGTGCCAAAGTTCATCAATGATAAAACTTCCATTCGGCAAGGCCTTTTATAGGCATATGGCATAAAAGTCTTGTCTGGCTGTAATGAACAGGCTTTATATAGCAGCAGAAAATTACAATATTTTTCTTGACTACTGCCGTCCTACTGTACTACTACATTAATACATCGAGGCAGTGCAGGAGAAAAACCTGTGAAACGAACACAAAACTGATAAAACAAGCGCATAGACAAAAAACAGCGCAAAATTAAAAATGAGCAAAGTAGTAATATTATGAATACAATCTCTGTGAACCAACAAAATACAGAACAGCAAGATCCGGCGCGGCTGCACATCGCCATACAAAAATCAGGCCGTCTGGCCGAAGATTCTATCGGCTTACTAAAACAATGCGGTGTAAAACTCGTCAAAAGCAAAGACCAGCTATTTTGTAAATCAAGCAACTTCCCGATTGATGTCTTCTTCGTGCGTGATGATGATATTCCGGCCTTTGTTGACGGCAATGTTTGTCAGGTCGGTATGGTTGGCGAAAACGTATTGATTGAAAAACAGCAAGCCGCAATGCTCGAAGGCGCAGAAGGCATGTTTCAGAACATTGAGAAATTGATGGATCTTGGCTTCGGGAAATGCCGCTTGTCATTAGCCGTACCGCAAAGCGCCGATTATGGCGGCCCAAAAACACTTGCAGGCAAAACTATTGCCACAAGTTACCCCGGTATTTTATCACGCTATTTAAAAAGCCAGAATATTCAGGCCAAACTTGTAAAGATGGAAGGCGCTGTCGAAATTGCGCCGCGCACCAAACTTGCCGATGCAATTTGTGATCTGGTTTCAACTGGAAGCACATTGGCGCTAAACGGTTTAATTGAGAAAGATATCGTCCTGGAAAGTCAGGCTGTGTTGATCAAAAACCCGAACCTGTCCGAAGAACAAAAAGTTATTCTGGATCGTCTAATGATGCGTCTAAACGGTGTCAGACGTGCGCAATCAAGCAAATATATCATGCTTCACGCACCTGTAAGTGCGCTTGAAGATCTACAAAAAGCGCTCCCTGGTTCTGAAAGTCCGACTATTGTGCCCCTTGAAGGCCGCGAAGATCTTGTCGCTATACATGCGGTCTGTGACGAGGGTGTGTTCTGGGATACGATGGAAGACCTGAAAGCGCGTGGAGCGACATCTATTCTCGTTCTACCGATAGAAAAAATGCTGGATTAAACAAACCAAACTGGACGCTGGCTATGAAAACCGTTATCTGGAATGACATTGATACAGAAGAACAAAACGCAATCTTGCAGCGCCCTGTTTACGATGCCAGCAATGATAAACTCAGCACAAATGTCGGCGATATAATCTCTCAAGTTCGAAACGGCGGTGATGATGCCTTATTAGATCTTGCCAAAAAATTTGACGGTTTTGCGCCGGATAGCCTAGCCGTAACCGCGCAGGACATCGACAAAGCAGAGAAGATGTTAAGCGATGAACTTAAACAAGCAATACAGATCGCGCATAAAAACATAACGGCTTTCCACACCAAGCAAGGGTTCCAGCCATATAGCGTTGAAACAGGCACAGGCATTGAATGCAAACGCATCGTGCGCCCCCTGCAAACAACCGGATTTTATATCCCCGCCGGAAGCGCGCCTTTGTTCTCAACGGTGCTGATGATATCCATACCCGCACAAATAGCTGGCTGCCCTAACCGCATTTTATGTTCACCCGCACGTAAAAACAAAAACACCGACACAGAACAGATAGGTGATATTGATCCGGCTATTTTATACGCAGCAAAATTATGCGGCATTACCCGTATATTCCGCATTGGCGGCGCACAGGCCATTGCCGCCATGGCCTATGGCACACAAACAGTTCCGAAAGTCGATAAAATATTTGGTCCAGGCAATCAATATGTGACCGAAGCAAAAAAACAGGTCAGCAGTGACCCTGCAGGCGCGTTACTGGATATGCCGGCGGGCCCGTCCGAAGTATGCGTTATAGCAGACGAGACAACAGATCCTGTCTTTGCTGCTTCGGACTTATTGTCCCAAGCAGAACATGACACACAGTCTCAAGTCGTACTGATCACACCTTCAAAAAACAAAGCTGCGCAAATCATGCAAGCCATTGATGAACAGTTGCAAACCTTGCCGCGCCGCGAGATTGCCAAATCCGCCATAAAAAATAGCCGCATCATAATTGCAAATGACATCCCGCAAGCTATCAAAATTTCAAACCAATATGCACCCGAACATTTAATATTGTGCTTTGAAGACGCCGAGCAATATTTGAACAATATAACCAATGCCGGATCAATATTTGTTGGCCCATGGACACCGGAATCAGCCGGCGATTACGCCAGCGGCACAAATCACGTCTTACCCACCTATGGCTATGCCAGAGGTATTTCCGGACTATCGGTCGAAGCGTTTCAGAAAACGATGAGTGTACAAAATATCTCACAGCAAGGTTTAGTGCAGCTCGGCCCATCTATCATCGAAATGGCTAATGCCGAAGGCCTGGATGCCCACGCCAGAGCCGTATCCTTACGTCTTGCAAGCGCCAAGGAATAAAATACATGGAACATATAGAAAACGAGATATATCATTTCACGTTAAATACCCTCATCCCCGCAGCTTGCAAGTCACTGCGCGAATTTTATGCCGCCTATGAAAATGGCGCCGATATCGGCATACAAACCAAGGAAGATGAATCTCCGGCCAGTGCAGCTGATCGCCAGACAGAAACAATATTGCGGGAACTAATTATCGCGCGTTATCCAGAGCATGGCATTATTGGCGAAGAATTTCCGCCATTTAATCCGGATGCGCAATATATCTGGATTCTAGACCCCCTTGATGGAACCCGAGAGTTTTTAGCCAGACAGCCCGGCTGTTTTGGCAATCTGATTGCCTTATTGATGGATGGACGTCCGGTTATGGGCACAATTGCCGACCCGATTAACAATGCAATCTGGATACCACAAAAACTATCACTGGCAAAACCGGGAACTATAGAAATAGAAGATGCCACCATTTCCTGCACCGCCCCGCAAGGCATGTTCAAAGATAAACAGCAACTCGCAACATTGCTTGCCATCGGCAACGAATGTAAAGAGCTGCGTACAAAGCTCAACTGTATCGGTTTTGCGTACCTGATTGACGGCAAAATTGATCTGGCCATTGAGGCTGATCTGGCCCTGCACGATATAGCAGCACTCATTCCTGTTTTAACTTCTGCCGGTATCATCGCGATTGATCTGGATGGAAATGATTACGCCGAAAAGATATTTGATCTCGGCGAGATGACGGGGAACACTATCAACCAAAAATTTGACATTATCGCCTCACCTGATAAAGATTTGGCATTCAGGATTTTAGAGCGTATGACCCAAAATAGCAGCCTGAAGCGAGCATAAAATGACAAACACAGCCTCTCGACAAACCGGTAACACCCAAAGCCCGAATAATAATGCGACGCGCGACGCGCGCACATCAATTATTGCGCGCGCCCGTCAGGAAATTGTCGCAATGAAAGCCTATTCATCCGCGCGATCATTATATAAATCCAATCCGGATACAATTTTCCTTGATGCCAACGAAGCGCCCTTTTCGCCTTTTGTCGGTGCACAATCATTAAATCGTTACCCCGATCAACAGCCGGAAAAACCAATCAAGGCGCTATGCCGCTATTACGATGTATCTTCGCGCAATCTAATCACGGCGCGCGGCGCTGATGAAGTCATCGATATTCTCATGCGCAGCTTCTGCCGTCCGGCCATTGATAACATCATCATCTGTCCGCCGACTTTTGCGATGTATGAGCAAGCAGCACTCATGCAAGGCGCGGAAGTCAAATCTGTGCCGCTGACCTCTGACGACTTCATACTGGATATTAGTGGCATCACAAATGCAGCCGATGAAAACACAAAGCTCGTCTTTATCTGCTCACCCAATAACCCGACAGGTAACAGTGCGGACAAAGAAGACATTATAACGCTCTGCCGCGCCTTTGATGGCAAAGCTGTTATCGTGCTTGATGAAACCTATAATGAATACAGCAAACAACCCAGCCTTATTCCTCTAACCGAAGAATTTGAAAACCTGATAGTCCTGCGCACGCTTTCAAAATCACACGCCTGTGCAGGATTACGCTGCGGCGTTGGAATTGCGCAAGCAGAAATAATTGCGCTACTCAGAAAAGTACTTGCACCATATCCCTTGCCGCAACCTGTTATGGCAGCGGTGTTAAACACAATGAATGATACCGCGCTAGAACGACTTGCAAAAAAGCGCGACGAGCTTATACAATTGCGTGATGAATGCGCAGCAAAACTACAAGCACATGGCGCAATAGGCAAAGTCTTCCCCAGTGATGCCAATTATATTTTGGTTAAGGTGAAAGACAGCGAAGATTTCAAAAATCGTTTCACCGAGGCACAAATTATTGTGCGCAACCAATCACATCAAGAAGGACTGCAGGATTGTTTCCGTATTTCAATCGGCACCGCGGCGGAAATGGAATTATTCTTCCGTGTACTGGATGGCGAAAAAAGAACACTTGGCGTTAATGACCGTATCGCATCAGTCAACCGAACAACAAAAGAGACAGCAATCAGCGTCAGCGTTAATCTGGATCAAACAAGCCCCGTTGCAATCGATACAGGCGTTGGCTTTTATGATCACATGCTTGACCAGATCGCAAAGCATGGCGGCATTGCCTTACAAGTGGAATGTCATGGTGACCTGCATATTGATCCGCATCACACGATCGAGGATTGCGCCATTGCATTGGGACAGGCATTAAAACAAGCCCTTGGCGATAAAAGCGGTATTGGCCGCTATGGTTTCACCCTGCCTATGGATGAAACACAAGCAGGCGTTAGTCTTGATCTGGGCGGGCGTTTTTATCTGCAATTTGACGTGAATGACGGTAAAGGTTTTCCCGAAAATCATGTCGGAGATTTACCAACGGATATGATTGAACATATCTTTTTATCCATCGCTGAAAACATGAACGCCAACATTCACATTAAGGTCAATGGCGAGAACACACACCACATGGTCGAAGCTTGTTTCAAAGCATTTGCCAGAGCATTGCGCCAAGCCGTTAAGCGTGAAGGCGAAGAGCTGCCAAGCACAAAAGGAATTTTGTAATGAGTGCAGCAAAAATTGATATAGCCGTCATTGATAGCGGCGGCGCGAATATTGCTTCGGTCATGTTTGCGCTGAATCGATTGGGACGTAAAGGTGTATTAACAAGTGACCCTGATCAAATTGAGAAAGCGCCGCATGTCATATTGCCCGGCGTTGGTGCCGCAGCAGATGCGATGAATACCTTGCGCAAACGTGATGGCCTGATTGATTGTATCCATAGCCTCAAACAACCTGTTCTTGGTATTTGTCTTGGCATGCAGCTTTTATATGATTATTCCGAAGAAGGTAACACGGATTTACTCGGCGCAATTAACGGCGAAGTAAAACACTTCCAGAAACAATATGATTTAACTGTGCCGCATATGGGCTGGAATAAACTCATCGGTTTGGGCAAGCATGCGCTTTTAAATAATCTGGACAATGCGCCATATTTTTATTTCGTCCATAGCTATAAAGCGCCTATTTCGAAACACACAATTGCCGGATGTGAATATGGTCAAAATTTCACCGCAATTGTCGCGCGTAATAATTTTATGGGTTGCCAATTCCACCCCGAGCGATCCGGTAAGGCCGGCGCACAAATATTGGAAAACTTCCTCAACTTATAACATAACCTGTAATATGGCTGATAGTTTGATCTGCAAGACAAAAGAACAAAGAATATAAAAGGACAACGTATGGAACTCTACCCGGCAATAGATCTTATGAACGGACAATGCGTTCGCTTGCATAAGGGTGATTTTGACACACAAAAAACCTATAGTGTGGATCCGGTTTCAATGGCGCGGGATTTCCAGACAGATGGCGCACGCACATTGCATATCGTTGACCTTGATGGCGCAAGAAACCCCGAAGACCGTCAGCTTGATTTAATCAAACAAATCATTGCACAAACCGGCATAAGCATTCAGACCGGCGGCGGTATTCGTTCACTATCGGATATAGACACATTGCTTAACACCGGTGCCAAACGAGTTGTTGTTGGCAGCATGGCCGTAAAAGACAAAACCGCCACAATGGATGCCTTCAAACAATTTGGTACAGACCAGATTTGTCTGGCGCTTGATGTTAAAAAAGGCGCTGACGATAAATTTTATATTGCGACATCAGGCTGGCAAGAAACCAGCGATGTTTCGCTTGATGAGCTCATTGCCCAATATATTGATGCAGGGCTAACACATGCGCTATGCACCGATATTGATAAAGACGGCACGCTGCAAGGACCAAATATGGAGCTATATTCGTATCTGGCCTCAAACTATCCGGATATTCGCATTCAAGCCTCTGGCGGTATTAGCGATCTAGCCGATCTCATCGAGCTACAAAAAACCGGTGCAAGCGGTGTTATCGTCGGTAAAGCGATTTACGAGAATGCATTTTCCGTCCGTCAAGCTTTAGCCATTGAAGGGATCGCAGCATGAAAGAGCCATTTCCCAACAACCTGACCAAACGTATCATCCCCTGCCTTGATGTAAAGGATGGCGTTGTCGTTAAAGGGGTGCAGTTCCGCAACCATAAAGTCATGGGTGATATTTTAGAACTAGCGCAGCGCTACCGGGATGAAGGCGCAGACGAACTTGTCTTTTATGATATTACAGCAAGCAGCGATGGACGTGTTGTTGACAAAAGCTGGGTCAAGAAAGTTGCACAAATTCTGGACATTCCTTTCTGCGTTGCCGGCGGTATTCGCAGCGTGGCCGATGCACGGCAGATACTCAATGATGGCGCTGACAAAATATCGATCAACTCACCCGCATTGGAGCGCCCCGAATTCATTAGCGAACTGGCCGATGCATTCGGTGTACAATGCGTAGTGGTCGGGGTTGATACCCGCCGCGAAGATGATGGCTCGCTCGCCGTATATCAGTATACGGGCGATGAAACAAAAACCATTCAAGCCAAGCACGATACAATCTCATGGGTAAAAAATGCACAAGAACTGGGCGCAGGAGAAATTGTTCTAAACTGTATGAATAATGATGGCGTCAAACAGGGTTATGATCTCGAGCAACTCGAGAAGATACGTGATGCAATCACCATACCGCTCATCGCATCTGGCGGCGCTGGCGAGATGCAACATTTTTATGATGTATTCAAACATGCCCGTGTTGACGGCGCGCTTGCAGCATCTGTATTTCATTCAGGCACAATTCCGATACCGGATTTAAAAGCCTTCCTTAAACAAAAACAAATTCCGGTTCGCATTTAAACCACATATAATAACCAAAGCAATCAAACGGATGAAACCAATGACCAAAGCAATTAAACGCACACAACTTCAGGCAGACCAGCTCGACTGGGATAAGGGTGATGGGCTTCTACCAGCGATTATTCAGGACGCATGCAGTAAAGATGTATTGATGCTGGGTTATATGAATAAAGAGTCACTCGATAAAACATTGCAAACCAAACAGGTCACATTTTTCAGCCGCAGCAAAAATGCTTTATGGACAAAAGGTGAGACATCTGGAAACGTTTTAGAGCTTATATCTATCGAAATGGATTGTGACCGAGATACCTTGCTTATTCATGCCACGCCCGCTGGCCCGACATGCCACACAGGTAGCGACACATGCTTTGGTGACCTTAAAAAAGGGTGCAGCAAAAACGATGCAAGAATCGAATTTTTAAATGAGCTAAGCGCGATCATAAAAAGTCGCCGCGCGGAAAAGCCGGAAAATAGCTACGTCGCAAAAATGCTCGATAAAGGCCGCGAGAAAATTGCACAAAAAGTTGGTGAAGAAGGCGTGGAAGTTGCCCTTGCGCATATGAGTCAGGATATAGACCATACCAAAGAAGAAGCAGCCGATTTAATATTTCACACTATGCTATTGCTTGAACATGCGGACATATCGCTCGGTGATATATGCGCAGTTTTGCAAAAACGTCATCAACCCAAAGACGCAAAAGAGTAAAACCGAATGTGTGCCCTGCCAGTTCCGCCATGTGAGATGACCGTGAATTTGAGTGCCATCGCCTCGAACTTCAACATATTGCAGGAGCGCGTTGGCAAGAATTGCCATGTTGCAGGAGTCGTAAAAAGTGATGCTTACGGACTGGGCGTTAACAAGGTTGTGGCAGCATTGGAAAATCAAGGTTGCCAGTTTTACTATGTCGCACGCGCGCAAGAAGCATTCGAATTGCGTAAGATTACCAATAGACCAATCGGCCTTCTCGCCGGCCCCTATACAGATATCGACTATGATCTGGTGCGCGCCAATATCTACCCCGTACTGAATAGCCCGCTAGATATTGAGAAATTCAAATCGCTTGCCAGCAAAATCGAAATCGATATCCCTGTTATTTTACATTGTGATACCGGCATGAATAGATTGGGATTAAGCGCAGCAGAGGTTCAGTCGATTCTCAATAAGCCGGATGCGCTTACTGGATTATCACTGAAAATACTTATGAGTCATTTTGCTTGCGCGGATGAAAAGGGACACCCCAAAAACACAATCCAATATCAAATGTTTGATCACATCGCCGATGAATTTCCGGCTATTCATAAATCATTATGCAACTCGTCTGCTATCTTCAGATCTGACAAATATCATTATGATCAAGCCCGCGCCGGTATGGCGCTTTATGGCCTAAACCCGACGCCCGAAGAAGCAAATCCGATGCATAATGTTGTGGAAGTTCACGCGCGTATATTACAAATTAGGCAGGCATTAAAAGGAGAAACAACCGGATATGCCGCCAGTCATAGCTTTGACAAACACACAAAAATCGCCCCGCTTGGCATTGGTTACGCCAATGGCCTTCACCGTATACTCAGCAATACAGGTCATGTCTATTATAAAGGCATCGCCTGTAATATATTAGGACGTGTTTCGATGGATCTGATTACCATTGATATCAGCCACATTGATCAACCCATACAAACCGGAGATCAGGTTGAAATCACTGGCAATAATCAGCCCGCTGATATAATGGCCGGCGAAGGGCAAACTATCGGCTATGAGGTATTAACCAGTTTCGGCCCACAAATTGGCCGCCGCTATATTACCCGCCGTCCTTCGTCCGATATAGCCGACATTCCGTTAAGCGCAATTTCATAACCGCTAATCCATTGAAATTTCATCAAACTATAACTTTATTTATGCTATGATTCGTTGATGAAGGGGATTCACACGACAGCAATATGTTCTTTAATCTGCGGCCTGATCAGCGCCGCCCCCCATTGTGTTTATGCAGCGCCCTTAAAGGCAAATACACTGAACATTCAAGAACAGCTCCTGACAACCAATCTGTTATTTCTCATTATTATTGCCCTTATCGTGCCGACCATAGTGGCGCTGCTTTTCTGGTACCTCCAATATCATAGCACCCATAAAAGACTAAAAGACATCAGCGAATACAGTCAGTATATCGTTGAGGCAACGCCTAGTCTGATTGTTCGTATGCAGCAAGGTGGCCTCGTCCGTATGGTGAACCCAGCCGTTTGTAAAGTTAGCGGTTACTCCGAAGAAGAATTACTCGGTAGTAACTGGTGGTATATATTCCACCCCGATGGCAGAGACGATCCAGAAGTACAGGATATTAATATCATTTCCGATTATGGACGCATACCGCTTGTTGACTACGAAATGACCTTACGTACCAAAAACGGCGAAAAGCGCCTTATTTCGTGGAGTACAGCCAACCGTCTTTTCCCTGATGGCGAGATTAAAGAGATGGTTGCTATTGGCACCGACATTACCCAGCGTCGCAAACAAGTCAAATGGGAACAAGAGGAAAGCAAGATGCGCGCCATGGCACATATGAGCGGCGGACTTGCACATGAAATCAATAACGCCCTACAACCCATTTTAGGGATTGCCGATGTCATATTGAAACGTATGAAAGAGCAAGGTGATCAGAAGCTGATAGATGCCTTGGAAATTCTGCATCAAAATGCCCTACATGCGCGTGGCATTGTGCAAAGTATTCTGGTCTTTTCGCGCTCTGATGAACAAACCTTTGACATGCATGATGCATCGGAGCTGTTAAATCACAGTATAGATTTCGTGGCAGGTGCACTTGATAAACACATCAAAATATACCGCCACGGTCTTTTGATGAAAAAAGAACAAACCTTATCTTTCATGATTTATGTCGACCAGACCGGTATCACACAGATCATGACGAATTTATTGACAAACGCCGCACACGCTATGGATAATAAAGGGCGCATAGACATAACGCTTGATGTCTATGATCTGGAGGATATCAAGAACTGCCCCTCCGGCCTGAAGGAAGATCGATATATCTGTTTACAGGTCAAAGATAGCGGCAGCGGCATTGATAAAGAAACGCAGAAGAAATTATTCGAGCCATTTTTTACCACGAAGCCTATTGGTAAAGGAACAGGGCTTGGACTATCCACGGCTTACGGGCTAATTGGAAGATGGGGTGGCGCCATTTCAGTCGACAGCGAACCAGGGGAAGGCGCTACATTTAATGTATTTATTCCTGTTTCCGAGTAACTAATCGCTCTGTGCAAATAAAAGGAAAACACGCATGGCAACTATACTAGTCGTAGACGACGATCCGGGTGTTTTAAGCACCGTAACTTTTATGCTGCAGGTTAACGACCATGCCGTAACAGCAGTCAGCAGTGTCAGCGAGTGTCTGAGCAAGCTTGATACAGAGAAATTCGAATTAATCATCACCGATATTCTTATGCCCACCACAGACGGTACAGAGCTTATCCAGATCCTGCGAAAACGCGAAGATGCACCGCCCATTATCGCCATGTCCGGCGGCGGCAATATTGTGTCCGCCAATGATGCGCTATCTCTGGCCAAAGTTCTGGCGAAAGGTGTCTTGGAAAAACCGTTTCTGGAAGATGAACTAAACGCGGTGATAAATGATGTTCTCGGTCAGGCCCAAACGACCTGATAAAACCGGACAAATGCTGTATGGCATAATTTAAAAGGCCTAAACCTTATAATAATCTTTATACCAAGCGACGAATTTCGGTATGCCTTCGCGTATTGATGTTAAAGGCTTATAACCCAATATCTGCGTTGTGGCATCTATATCGGCATATGTCTTCTCAACATCACCGGGTGCCATTTGTTCTTTTTTCTTCTCTGCAGTCGTACCCAGCGCATTTTCTATGACACTGATAAACTCCATTAGATCCTCAGGACTATTATGCCCCAGATTAAAGACCCGATGCGGCGCATCCCCGAAACAATAGGCATCACCGCTTGCAGGCGGCGTATTCATGGCGCTTATAATTCCCGCCACACAATCATCAATCCATGTGAAATCCCGCTGCATATCACCGTGATTAAATACAGTAATCGGCTTGCCTTCAGTTATGTTGCGCGTAAAAGAAAAATACGCCATATCCGGACGACCCCATGGCCCATAAACCGTAAAAAATCGCAAACCCGTACTTGGTATATTATATAAATGTGCATAGCTTTGTGTCAGCAACTCACAAGAACGCTTTGTCGCTGCATATAGAGAAACCGGTTCATTCACCGTATCTTCGATACTAAAGGGTTGTTTGGTATTCGCCCCATATACAGATGAGCTAGAAGCGTAAACCAGATGCGCCAGTTTTGGAAGATGACGCGCCATTTCAAGAACATTTAAATGACCGACCAGATTACTTTGACCATAGCTATACGGATCATCAAAACTATGCCGTACGCCGGCTTGCGCGGCTAAATGTACAATATGCGTGGCTTGCGCATGCTGCGCGGTAAATCTACGCATCGCATCCTGATCTGCGATATCAATTTTCTCAAAGGTAAAATTATCGTATAATTCCAGCTGCTCTAGACGCGCCAGCTTCAGACTTACATCATAGTAATCGTTCAGATTATCAATAGCGGCAACAATAAACCCTTGATCCAATAAAGACTTAGCGGTATGAAAACCAATAAATCCAGCTGCGCCTGTTAAAATAATCATAAGAACCTTTGTGGTAATATGTAAATAAATAAACCTTGACTTTAAGGCACGCTGCACCTTATGGTCTTGATCCAAAGAAAGAGCTGTATACTAATTTAACTATTAGAATATACAAGCAGCCAATAAACTATATATTTGAGTACAAAAAAAAGCGAGAGTTTCACGTGAATATTGATCTACTTATTACTAACAAAGGCGAGGCTGGTATTGTCACCGATCACGCATTTGATAGCCCTGTTGCTGGCATTATGTTTGATGCGGCCTCATCGACCATGTCATTAGAGCTATCTGATATGAATGCGATAGAAATGAATATTCCTGTCGATTTTGATAATGCTGCATATCTTCTCTATGCGCCAACCTTGCAGGTCGGCACGATTGAAAAAGGTACAATTCAAGATAACCGCCAAGTTCCCCTTATTATTATGAAGGGTATGTTCGAAGAAGAAGGCATCGCACCAATGGCGCGTGTTTCTACCTCTGTAATGGCATTTGAAGATTTTCTTAAACGCTGCGTCTCCGGACAACCTATACACCGTGATGACCTATCCAATGAAGAGACAATTGACGGCGTTATGTCCGGCATTAATACCCAAGTGCTACAATTTGCACCGCACCTATCACGCCAAAAAACACTGGAAGCGGCACCAACAATGGCACCAAAAGGCCCGGGCCCTGCTGGCCCCAGCGGTATGGGTGGCGGCGGCTATACAGGCCAAAGCACCGGCTATACGACCGGCGGCGACGACAAAAAAGATACAGATAAATAAAAAACAGGGCGCTTTATGCCCTGTTCTTACAAATCATATTGATCGAATATCTAATTAATTATCTTATAACTTATTGGCTTTAATCTTGCGGCACATGTTCATTACTGACGAATTCGCCAATAATAATCACCAAATCACCATTAATCAGCTGAATAACATCGCTTTCAAGTACAAGCGGTACCTTATCGCCATTCTTGGTATCCAGATTAAGTTCGTGGAAGATGTAATCTACACCCAGCTTGTTAATATGTGTAGAGCTGGTCTTGCCGATTTTAATATCGTTAATATAAACCGTAAACGGGCCGGTAATAACAATCTTTTGTGAGGTCACTTCAATCAACAAACGCTTATTTTCGTGACCGGACATATCATTGCCGAAATCCTTATATTCGGCCATGCCAACGCGGTATTGTCTGTTATCGTAAAAATCATGTTCCTGAAGAATAAGCCTTGCTTCATAGCCTTCTTCAAGCAAGCCATATTGCGTGTCATCATCCTTATACATTCCGCCATCACGAATAAGCTCTGCGGCATGGGCAGCACTCACATTAAAAAAAAGTAATGCGGTAAACACCCATAGAATGAATTTGAATTGATATAAGCTAGTCATCAAACACCTTTTATTCTGTCTATTATCTGTATTTATAATATTGCGCAGTAAACACTGCTATATGAGAAATTCTACCTAGAAATAGTAAACAAATCCGAAAAATCCTTCATATATAATAACTTAGTGCGCTTAAGATGACAATCGCTCGCCTAATATTACAATATAATTACTTGGATTTGCGTATTTTCCGCCAATTCGCCACATTTTGAT